>JACDCJ010000108.1 GCA_013817655.1 Actinosomnolentus pattersoniae (SeqCode) | reverse complement strand
TCGCCGACCTCCGGGTGGCGGGCCTCCATGAATTGCAGGAAGCCGGACTCGAACCTCTTGGCGTCCTCGACCGGGAAGGAGTCGAGGTGGCCACCGGTGACGGCGTAGATCGACATCACCTGCTGCTCGACGGGCATGGGCCGGAACTGCGGTTGCTTGAGGACCTCGACCACGCGGGCCCCCCGGGCGAGCTGCGCCTGGGAGGCCTTGTCGAGCTCCGAGCCGAACCCGGCGAAGGCCTCGAGCTCGCGGTACTGCGCCAGGTCGAGACGCAGGCGGCCGGCGACCTGCTTCATCGCCTTGATCTGCGCGTTGCCGCCCACGCGAGAAACCGAGATGCCCACGTTCATCGCCGGGCGGACCCCCGAGTAGAAAAGGTCGGTCTCGAGGTATATCTGGCCGTCGGTGATCGAGATGACGTTGGTGGGGATGTAGGCGGACACGTCGCCCCCCTTGGTCTCCACGAACGGAAGGGCGGTGAGGGATCCGCCACCCAGCTCTTCGGAGAGCTTCGCGGCGCGCTCGAGCAGCCGCGAGTGCAGGTAGAAGACGTCGCCGGGGAACGCCTCACGGCCGGGCGGGCGGCGAAGGAGGAGCGACAGCGTCCGGTACGCGGTGGCCTGCTTCGAGAGGTCGTCGTAGACGATGAGCGCGTGCTCGCCCTCGTACATCCAGTGCGCGCCCATGGCGGCGCCGGCATACGGAGCGATGTACTGGAAGGGCGCCGGGTCGGACGCTCCCGCGTTGACGACAACCGTGTACTCGAGCGCTCCGTTGTCCGCCAGCGCCTGGACCACCTCTGCCACCGTGGAGGACTTCTGCCCTACGGCAACATAGATGCACTTCACCTGACGGTCGGTGCCCCAGAGCGAACGCTGGTTGATTATCGCGTCGATCGCGATCGCGGTCTTTCCCGTCTGCCGGTCTCCGATGATCAGCTCCCGCTGGCCCCGGCCGATGGCGGTCATGGAATCGATGGCCTTGATGCCCGTGTAGAGCGGCTCCTTCACGGGCTGGCGCTGCACGACCGAGGGGGCCTGGACCTCGAGCACCCGCGTCTCGTCGTAGGGGATGGCGCCCTTGCCGTCCACGGGCTCGCCCAGCGCGTTGACCACCCGTCCGAGGAGGCCGTCCCCGACGGGAACCGAGAGGATCCGCCCGGTCCGCTTGACGGGGTCTCCCTCCTCGATGTGCGAGGCCTCGCCGAGGATCACGGCGCCGATCTCTTCCTCCTCCAGGTTCAACGCGAGGCCGAGCACGCCACCGGGAAACTCCAGCAGCTCGTTCGCCATGGTCTGGGGAAGGCCCGAGACGCGGGCGATGCCGTCGCCGGCGATCAGCACGCGGCCGACCTCTTCACGTTCCATCGACGGCTCGTAGCCCTCGACGTACTTGCGGAGCGCCGCGGCGATCTCCTCGGATGAGATGGTCAGGTCTTGCGCCATCGTTCGATCCCCTCTCTGGCCCGAGCCCTAGCGAACCCTGCTGAGCCGCTCTCGGGCCAGCTCCAGTTTCCGCCTGATGGTGCCGTCGAAGACTTCGTCACCCACGCGAGCGACAACACCCCCGAGGACGCTCGGGTCCACGAGAACCTTGAGGTCAACCTCCTTGCCGGTCGCCCGGTTCAGCGCTTCCGCCAGACGCTCGCGCTGCTCCGGGCTGAGCGGTATGGCGGCGCGAACCTCGGCGACGGCGGTTCGGCGACGTTCGTTCGCGAGCTCGACCAGGGCGTCGATGATCTTGGGGAGGTCCTTCGCCCGGCCCTGCTCAACGAGAAAGCCCAGCAGCCCGATGGTGTGGGGGCTCGCCTTGCCCCCCAGCAGCTCCGTCACCACCGACTTCTTGCGCTCGGGCGGCAGCGCCGGATCCGTGAGCGCGTCACGGAGCCGGGAATCCCCCTGGACGGTCCGGGCGAACCGGAAGAGCTCGTCCTCGACGTCGTCGAGGCTGCCCTCGGCCTCCGCAACGGAGAAGAGGGCGCGGGCGTACCCCTGGACCAGGCGATCCCTGTCCGCCACCTAGCCCTCCTGCGTCCCGGGGTCGGTTGGGGGTGCGCCGCCCCCGTCGCCGGACGGCCCCAGCGTGGCGAGCTCCTCTATGTAGTCGTCGACGATCCGCGAGTGGCGTTCGCGGTCGAGCGACTCCCCGACCACCCGCCCGGCAAGGGCCAGCGAGAGCTCGCCGACCTGCCCCTTCAACTCCTGGAACACCCGGTCGCGCTCCGCCCGGATCTCCTCCTGGGCGCGGGCGAGGACCGCCTGGTTCTCCTGTTCGGCCTTCGCCGCCATGTCGCGGCGCATCGATTCGGCGGTCTGGCGGGCCTCCTCGATGATGCGGTTGCCCTCGTCGCGGGCGCCGGCGAGCTGGCTCCGATACTCGGCGAGCTCCTGGTCGGCCTGCCGGCGAGCCTGCTCGGCCCGCTCCATCTCTCCCTGGATCTTCTCCCGCCGGGCTTCCAGGGTCTGGTTCAGCCTCGGCATCACGAATTTCAGCATGAAGAAGAAGAGGACGGCGAAGGCGATGGCGCCCCAGACGAGCTCCTGGATCGCCGGGAGGAGGTCGCTGGGGTCGTTCTCCTCAGCCTCCTGAGCGATCAGGACCATCGTGGAGATCAGGGTGACCACCGTGTCCTCCTAGAGGATGAAGGAGAGCGCGAAGCCGAACAGCGCCAGCGCCTCGATCAGTCCGATGCCGATGAACATCGTGCCGCGAACCATGCCGGCCGCCTCCGGCTGGCGCGCCATGGCCTCTACCGCCTTGCCCATGAGGATGCCGATGCCAACGCCGGGGCCGATGGCGGCCAGTCCGTAGACGAGCCCCTTGCCGATCGTCGCCAACCCTTCGTCGGAGACCTGGGCGATCAGTCCCACCACCTGTGCAAGGAACGCCATATGAACTCCTCCTGTCAGTGCTCGGGATGGGCCGCCCCGGCGATGTACGAGGCGGTGAGGATGCTGAAGATGAACGCCTGCAGTCCGGCCACGAAGATCTCGAAGCCCACGAGTACGACCGCCAGGGCGAAGGAGAACAAGGCGAACGTGGCCGTGACGACGTTCGCCAGCAGGGTGGCGGTGCCGAGAAAGAACAGCGTGAGCAACAGGTGTCCCGCGAACATGTTCGCGGTGAGCCGAAGCGTCAGCGTGATGGGCCGCACGATGATGACAGTGAAGAACTCGATCGGCGTGAGGAGGAAGTAGATGGGCCAGGGAGCGCCGGGCGGGAACAGGACGGACTTCAGGTAGCCGAGCAAACCCTGCTCCTTGACGCCCACGTAGTTGTAGACCACCCAGGAAACGATCGCGAGCACCATGGGGAACGCAACCCTGGAATTCACCGGGAAGTTGATCCCGGGAATCACCTCGAGGATGTTGCCGAGGAAGATGAAGAAGAACAGCGTCGCGAGGAAGGGGAGGAACTTCATCCCCTCCGGCCCGATCATCTGAACGACGACCTGCTGGCGGATGAACTCGATCCCCATCTCCATTACCGCCTGAAGCTTCCCGGGCACCACCTTCGGCTTGCGGAAGGCGAAGAAAAACAGGCCGATGAACAGGAGCATGGAGAGGAAGAGCAAGAGGATGACCCGGTTGAGGCAGAACTCTATGCCGCCGATATCCACCGACCCGGTGACGCAGTCCCACACGAAGAGCTTCGTCGTGGGCCGGTGGAACTCCTCGCTTATGAGCGGGTTCTCCGCGATCACGCCGGGCAGTGTCAGGAAGCCGCTCACGGGCTCACCTGCTCCCGGGGAGAAGCGATCTGGAGCTCGGCGCCGAGACCACCGGCCAATAGCCTCATCTCGTAGGCAAGCAGAAGGGCGGTCGCCGGCACGACGGCGAGGAGGAACGCGAGCGGCGAGAAGAAGGCGAACCGATCCAGCAGGAAGAGCAGGCCCACTATGGCCGCCATTCGTATGACGAACCCACCCAGGGCGACCGCGTATAGCGCCTGAAGGGAGATGCGGGCCGCTCGCGCCAGGGAGAGCGCGTTCACGGCGGCGTTGGCGAAGACCACGGCGATGCCGAGCGCCGCCGACCAGCCGGAGTCCCATCCCCCCGCCGCCGCTCCGCCGATGAAAGAGACCGCAAGGGCCGGGGCCGCGAATGGTGCGACACGGCGGAGGATCTCCCGCTCGGGATCAGCGTTTCTCGTCATGCTCTCGGCCGTACCTCAGGTAGACCAGGTAAATGCCGGCGCCCGCGCCCACCACCGCTCCAACGGCGGTGAAGGCGCCCTCGATTCCCATCCAACGATCTATCAGGTATCCGATCCCGCCCCATACCAGCACGGCGCTCAGCATGTAGACGCTGATCGCGAAGCCGGTGGACAACCCGGTCATGGAGGTCCCCGGATCCGGTCGGCGAGCCATGGAGGCGCGTGAGTCTAACAGCCGCCCGGGCGATTCGATCCCATCACAGGACGTCCATGATCAACATGGTCGCGTCGTCGGCCAGGTCCGCCGCCCGATGCTCCCGAACGCTCGCGATGATGTTCCGGGCCGCCTCCCGGGGCGAGAGCTTTCGTGTCTCTCGAAGGCAGCGGGCGAGGCGAGCCTCCGAGAAGAGGGCGCCACCGTCCGGGCGCGCCTCCACGACCCCGTCGCTGAAGAGCGTCAACCGATCCCCAGACGCAAGTTCGAGGGGCTGGATCCGGTAACCTCCCTCGAACGGCATCCCGAACGGAAGGTCTATCTCCGGCCGCAGCTGCCGTGGCCTGCCGCCCTTGCGGTGGAGGAACGGAGCCGGATGCCCCGCGTTGACGAGACGAGAGCGACCGGGGTCGCCCAGGTCGATCGTCACGAGCTGGCCAGTGACGAACCCCTCTTTTCCGAACGTGCCGACTAGAGTGTCGTGGATGAACCCTGCCTGACCGCTCAGGTCTCGGCCGTTCCGCCGCGCGTTCCGGTGGGCCGCCACCGCCAGATCGGAAAGACGCGCGGCGGTGATCCCGTGGCCCATTGCGTCGAAGACGCCGGCCACGAGCTCCTCTCGCCCGCACGAGTACTCGTAGAGGTCGCCGGCGATCTCGTACGCGGGCTCGAGGGCTCCGGCGAGAGAGATGCGGTCCGTCTTGAAGGCCGCCAGGGGCAGGCTGACCCACTGAACCTCCGCGGCCAGGTTCATGTCCTGCCTGCGGCGAGCCACCTGGAACTCGTCGGACCAGCGATCCCCCACCACCACGACGTATCCGAGCAGCAGCCCGGCGGAGGCGACGACGGCTTCGGCCCACTCCTGGGGTGGCGCGTCGAAGACGACCTCGAGAACCCCCAGGCGCTCGGACCTGGCCATCACTGGCGTGAGGATCGCGGGCAGGAGATCCACCTCGGCGCGTTCCGTGCGGCCCGAGCGGTACACCTTGCCGTGGATCGACCCCTCGACGTCCATCCGGTGGGTCCTGGACGTGAGCGCGGCTCCGGCGGCGTCCCACACGACCAGGCTCCGCTCCTCCACGTCGGAGAAGGACACACGGACGCCAACGGCGCCGCACACCGCCGAGAGGGCTTCGAGCACGATGGGCAGGACCCGCGCCGGGTCGGCGTCGTTCAGGTCCGCGAGCATCCGCGCGACCGGAGCCGGGAACGGTGAGACGAGCTGGGGCTCGAGCGTTCGACGGGAAGTGTCCACCACGGATCGAACTTACCCCATTCGGGCGGGCCGCCGTTAGACCGGCTTCGTGCCGGCGGGCGCCTCCACGGTCGGCTCGGCGCCCTTCGCGACCCGGCGCGCGCGCCGAAGCTCACGGATACGCCGGGGAACGAAGGTGGCGGCGATGAGCACGAGGGAGCCTCCGGCGATCGAGCCCACGAGCGCGCGGCCGTTGATGAACGTGATTGCCAGCGCCGAGCCGGACAGGAGCACGCTCCAGAAGTACATGAGGATCACCGCGTGGCGGTGTGTGTGCCCCAGCTCCCGCAGCTGATGGTGAATGTGCTCCTTGTCCGCGACGAAGATCCCGCGCCGCCGTCGAAGCCGGCGGTAGATCGCGAGGCCGACGTCCACGAGCGGGACCGCCAGCACCAGCACGGGGATAAGCACGGGGATCGAGAGGGCCGCGATGTCCCCTCCCGAGGGCTGGATCGTCCGGCCCACCCCGGAGATGGTCGCGGCGGCGAGCAGGAGGCCGAGGAGCATGCTGCCCGAGTCCCCCATGAAGATCCTGGCCGGATAGAAGTTGTAGGGGAGGAACCCGACGGCGACGCCCGCGGCGACGGCGCAGAGGAGCGCGGCCGAGGGGACCGGCTCGCCGAAGTTCGTGGGGCCGATGAAGACGTAGACGAAGAATGCCCCGGAGGCGATCGCGACGATGCCGGCGGCGAGCCCGTCGAGGCCGTCGATCAGGTTGACCGCGTTGACCATCAGGAGCACCCAGAGGACGGTGAGCGGGACTGCCAGATCGCCCAGCAGAATCACGCCTTGCGTGGGAAACCAGAAGAAGAGCAACTGCACTCCGCCGAGGATCAGGAGTCCGGCCGCGAGGATCTGCCCGGCCACCTTCGCCGGAGCCGAGATCGCCCGCAGGTCGTCGATCAACCCGACGGTGGTGAGGACCACGGCGGCGAGGGCCACCCCTTGAAGCTCGGAGGACTGGAAGACCGGCCGAAAGGTGGGATCGAGGTAGGCCACCCCCATTCCCGCGAGCACCCCGATCAGGAGCCCGATGCCGCCCAGCGTGGGCGTCGGCTTCGGGTGGACCTTCCGGTCGCTCGGCTCGTCGATCGCTCCCAGCTTCCGGGCTAGCACGCGGACGAGGGGCGTGACGGCGAGCACCGTCCCGGCCGACACGAGAAAGACGGCGAGGTAACGCCCCATCGCTCGGTCAGCCGGGGTAGGCGGGGAACCGATCCATCAGGGCGCGCACGCGACCCCGGGCATCCTCCTTGACGGCGGCGTCCTCGGGCTCTCTCAGCACGTCGCCGATGATCCCTGCGATCTCGGCCATCTCGGGCTCGTCCATCC
>JACDCJ010000107.1 GCA_013817655.1 Actinosomnolentus pattersoniae (SeqCode) | reverse complement strand
GCCGATGAGATCGTCTGATCCGCAACGAGCCGGACCAGGTCCGCGAGGTGAGCGGGCGTGACTTTCGACTCGGTGAGTGAGAGCTTCGACTCCCGAAGGGCGCCCGCAACGTCTCCCGTCATCCAGTTGGCGGCGGCTCGGGGGTCGGCACCCAGCGAGACTGCTTCCTCGAAGAAGCGGGCGGTCTCGCCAGCGGTTCCCACAAGCGCCGCGTGCCGGGCCTCGAGCGCGTACTCGCTCTGGAAGCGCGCTCGCCGCGCCGCGGGAAGCTCCGGCAGCTCGGCCCGCAGCTTCTCGATCCACTCGGCGTCGGGCTCGATTGGCGACAGGTCCGGCTCCGGAAAGTAGCGATAGTCGAAGGCGAACTCCTTCGATCGCATCGGCGACGTGACGCCACGCCCCTCGTCCCAGTGACGGGTCTCCTGCACCAGTGGGGCGCCGTTCTCCAGAGCGTCCCGGTGACGCTCTTCCTCGAACCGCACCGCACGATAGAGCGATCTGATCGAGTTCAGGTTCTTGATCTCCGCCTTCACGCCGAGGGCCTCCTCGCCACGGGCCCGGACGCTGATGTTGGCGTCGCAGCGCAGGGACCCCTCTTCCATGCGCACGTCGGAGACCCCGAGCGACTCCAGGACCGACCGGAGCTCGATGAGGTAGGCCCGGGCCTCCTCCGCGGAGCGCATGTCGGGCTCCGAGACGACCTCGACGAGGGGTACACCGGCGCGGTTGTAATCCTCCAGCGAGTGGTCGGCATCGGCGATCCGCCCGGTCGCCCCCACGTGCAGGCTCTTTCCCGTGTCCTCCTCCAGGTGGACGCGCGTGATCCCGACCCGCCGGGTGACCCCGTCGACCTGGACGTCGAGGGCCCCCTCCACACAGAGGGGAAGGTCGTACTGGGAGATCTGGTAGTTCTTCGGCATGTCCGGATAGAAGTAGTTCTTCCGGTGGAACACCGAGTAGGGGGCGATCCGGCATCCGAGCGCGAGACCGATCTTGATGGTGTGCTCTATGGCGATCCGGTTGGGGACCGGAAGCGTCCCGGGATGCCCAAGGCAGATGGGGCAGACGTTCGTGTTGGGCGCTGCCCCGAACTCGTTCGCGCACCCGCAGAACATCTTCGTTGCCGTGGCAAGCTCGACGTGGCACTCGAGCCCGATCACGGTCTCGTACTCGGTCATGGCCTGGGTCCCCGGAAGGCTCATGCTCAAATCCTCAGGCGGCCAGCGCATCGAGCAGAGGGGGTCGGAGGATCAGGCCGAGGTCCTGCTCGAGGGCGCGTCCCACTCGGAGGACCGTGGCCTCGTCCCGTAGCCGGCCCATGATCTGGAAACCGACCGGCAGGCCGTCGGGGGCGAGTCCGCACGGCACGCTGATGGCCGGCGTGCCGGAGAGGTTGGAGGGAATCGTGAAGATGTCGGAGAGATACATCGCGAGCGGATCGCCGGACTTCTCGCCGAGCCGGAACGCCGTCGTCGGCGAGGTCGGGCTGACGAGCAGGTCGAACCGCTCGAACGCCCGCTCGTAATCCCGGATGACGAGCGTGCGCACCTTCTGTGCCTGCCCGTAGTACGCCTCGTAGTACCCCGCCGACAGCGAGTACGTCCCGAGCATGATCCGTCGCTTCACCTCGTCTCCGAACCCCTCGCCGCGGGTACGCATGTTCATCTGGACGACGTCTTCTCCGTCCTCGCTTCGGTAGCCGTACCGGACGCCGTCGTAGCGAGCGAGGTTCGAGCTGCACTCCGCCGGCGCGATCAGGTAGTAGGCGGAGAGTGCGTAGTCGGCGTGCGGCAGCTCGGCCGGCTCCACGGAGGCGCCCAGCCGTTCGAGCCGGTCGATCGCCGCGCGCACGGAGTCGCGGACCGCGGGCTGGACCCCGTCCATCTCGAGCCATCCCTCGATGACGCCGATGCGGAGCCCCCGGATGCCGCCCTCGAGGCCCTCCGTGTAGTCGCGGGGACCCTCCGGAAGGCTCGTGGCGTCCCGAGGGTCGTGCCCGGCGATGGCGGAGAGGAGCGTGGCGGCGTCCCGGACGTCGCGGGTGAACGTCGCGACGTGGTCGAGCGACGAAGCGAAGGCGATCAGCCCGTAACGGGAGATGCGCCCGTAGGTCGGCTTCATCCCGACCACCCCGCAGAGCGCCGCAGGCTGCCGGACCGAGCCGCCCGTGTCAGTGCCCAGGGCCCACACCGCCTCCCCGGCCGCCACCGCGGCGGCGGACCCTCCGGAGGAGCCTCCGGGGACGGTCTCTAGGTTCCAGGGGTTGCGCACGGGCCGGAACGCGGAGTTCTCGTTCGAGGAGCCCATCGCGAACTCGTCGCAGTTCGTCTTGCCCACCAGCACGGAACGGGAGGCGGCCAGCCGCTCCCACGGCGTGCAGCTGTAGGGAGGGATGTAGGGCTCGAGGATCTTCGATCCCGCGGTCGTCCTGATCCCTTTCGTGCAGAGGACGTCCTTGAGCGCGAGGGGAATGCCGGCGACGGCGGGCGAGTACACCCCGCGCCCGAGGTCATCGTCGACCCGGGCGGCCGTGTTCCGAGCGTCCTCTTCGTTCAGCAACAGGAACGCGGATAGCCGGTCGTCCACCTCGGCGATCCTCCGATAGGCGGAGTCGACGAGCTCGGAAGCCGACGCCTCACGGGATCGCAGAAGGGCGGCGAGCTCGAACGCGGAGCGGTCGCAGAGCTCGCCCGTCGCCTCGCTCATTCCTGCTCCACGATCCGCGGGACCCGGAACCGCCCGGCCTCCACCTGCGGGGCCCCCGCTAGGGCCTCTTCGTTCGAGAGGGACGGCTCCGGATCGTCCTCCCGGAAGACGTTCGATCGTGGCACCGGGTGGGCGGTGGGCGAAACGTCCCCGGCGACGACCTCACGCACCTTCTCCGCGTGCTCCAGGATCAGCCCTAGCTGCACCCGGAACCGCTCCTTCTCCTCCGGCGTGAGCGCCAGCCGCGCGAGCCGTGCGACGTGGTCGACATCGATGTCCACGGGCATGGGGCCGAGTGTATCGACCGCGTGGCAGAGGTCGCTGGGACCAGGGCTCCGGTCTAGTCCTCCGGGGCGATGCCCTGGAAGTCCGAGTCGACCACGACCGTCACGTCGGCGCCATCGATCGGAGCCTCCGAGAACAGCTCGGGCAGGAGCGGCAGGTACGAGGTGACGACCGCCTTCTCTTTCCCGAACCCGCTCGAGTAGACGACGTGGCTTCCGGTGAGGCCCGCCGGAGCGGGCTGGACCTCATCGACCACGGCGAAGCCGGAACGGCCCAGATAGTTCGCCACCTCGGCCGCGTCACCGGAGGAGCCGGCGTCGAAAACCTGCACCGTGATGTCGGCCGGTGACAGCGGCGTCGACTCTTCCTGCTTCCCCAGGCTCCCCAGGTCCTCGCCGTCTCGGATCCGCTCGAAGAGGGGAAGCGCCCGTTCCTCGACGAGCTCGACGTAGGAAACTTCGTCGATGAGCACCGGGACGGCCGGCGTGACCCGGAACGTCACGCCCTCCTGTCCCACCTGGGCGAGCTCGTTCGTCAGGTCGCGAAGGTCGTAGAGCCCGAGGTTGTGGTCGAGGACCAGGTTGTCCTCCGCCGCCTGGATGAGGCTCGGGAGCCGGAACGTGGAGCCCACGGAGAGGATCTTGTTGAGGACGGCACGGATGAACTGTTGTTGTCGCGCGATGCGCGAGAAGTCGGGGATAGCGTCACCCTGCACGTGCCGGGCGCGGACGAAGGCGAGCGCCTGGCTTCCGCGCAGGTTGGTGCAGCCCGCCTCGGGAATGTTCAGGCCCGACAGGGTGTCGACGAGCGGGCGGTCCACGCAGATGTCGACCCCACCCAGGGCGTTCACCACGCTGATGAATCCGGCAAAATTGACGGAGACGAAGTGATTGATCTCGAGGCCGGTGAGCTGCTCGACCGTCTCCACCATCTTGTCCGCGCCGTGCTCGAGCGCCGAGTTGATCTTCCCCCTTCCGACCCCTGGGATGTCCACCAGCAGGTCCCGGGGGATGTGGAGCACTACGGTGCGGTTCAGGTTCGGGTCCTCGTTCACCAGGATTATCGTGTCGGCGCGCTCGCCCTGGACCACCGACGGATCTCCCACGGAAGAGCCCGGCTCGAACCCTTCCCGGGAGTCGCTCCCGAGGATCAGGTAGTTACAGACTCCCCGAAGGCATTCGGGCTTGATATGTCGAAGGCATCCCTCGGGGATGCAGTCGCTCCCGACCTCGACCTTCGTCAGCTGCCCGTCGTAGTAGTAGATCCCCCCGATCGCGAGGCCGGACCCCACGACGAGGAGGACCGAGAGAACGGCCGCAAGGACGAGGAAGGCCCTGGCGGCTCTCGGATGATGCCGGCTCTGGAGGCCGGAGTCTCGCGGTGGAGTCGGTGCAGACATTAGGCTTGGACGTCAGCGTACAGGCAGCGCAGGGAGCCGTGGAGGGCCGATTGGGCGAGATCGTGTGGAGTCCTGCTGGAGATTCCATCGAACGGGCCAACGTCACCCGCTTCATGCGGCGCCACGGCATCTCGGCCTACGAGGAACTCGTCGAGCGCTCACAGAGAGACGTGGAGTGGTTCTGGGACGCGGTCGTCGAGGATCTGGGCATCGAGTTCGCGAGGCCCTACCGGCAGGTCCTCGACGAATCCGACGGCAAGCCGTGGGCCCGCTGGTTCTCCGGTGGTTCGATCAACCTGGCCTTCAACTGCGTCGACCGGTGGGCGGACCGCACTCCCGAGAAGGCCGCGGTCATCTGGGAGGGCGAGGACGGCACCGTGCGCATCGTGTCGTACGCGGAGTTGAGAACCATGGCGAACCGTCTCGCACACGGCCTTCGGTCACTCGGGGTGGAGCGCGGCGACACCGTCGGCGTCTTCATGCCCATGGCGCCCGAGACGGTGGCGGTCACGCTCGCCTGCGCAAAGCTCGGAGCCGTATACCTCCCCATCTTCTCCGGTTACGGGGCCGAGGCCGTCGCCACGCGCCTGCGGGACTCCGACGCGAAGGTCCTCGTGACCGCCGACGGCACCTCCCGCCGCGGCTCGCTGGTCCCGATGAAGGAGACGGCGGACGAGGCTGTGGCCCTCGCACCAACGGTCGAGCGCGTTCTGGTGTGGCGCCGGCTCGGGCGAGAGGACCTGCCCTGGGAAGGAGGACGCGACATCGCGTGGGACGATCTGCTGGAAGGGCGCCCCGAGGGCTTCGACAACGAGGTGCTCGACCCCGAGCATCCGCTCTTCATCGCCTACACCTCCGGCACTACTGGACGGCCCAAGGGCTCCGTCCACGTGCACGGTGGGTTCCTTGTGAAGGTCGCCGAAGAGGTCGCCTATCAGACCGACGTGACGCCAGAGGACATCCTGTTCTGGGTGAGCGACCTGGGCTGGATCATGGGGCCTTGGGAGATCGTTGGCGCCGGCGCGCTCGGGGCGACCGTGTTCCTCTTCGACGGCGCCCCGAACTTCCCGGCGCCGGATCGTCTGTGGGACATGGTGGAGCGGCACCGGATCACCGTCCTGGGCATCTCCCCCACCCTCATCCGTGCCCTCATCCCCGAGGGAGAGGAACACGTCAGGCGCCACGACCTCTCGAGCCTCCGGATCCTCGGCTCCACCGGGGAGCCATGGAACCCCGGGCCGTACCTGTGGTTCCTGGACGAGGTGGGCGGCGGCCGCTGCCCGATCATCAACCTCTCCGGCGGCACGGAGGTCGGCGCGTGCTTCCTCTCGCCCCTGCCGATCAACGAGCTGAAGCCGTGCACGCTTCGGGGACCGGCCCTGGGTATGGACGTGGACATCTTCGATGCCGAGGGCGCTCCGGTAACCCCCGGCGAGGTGGGAGAGCTGGTGTGCAAGAAGCCCTGGCCGGGGATGACCCGCGGCATCTGGAAGGATCCGGAACGGTACCTCGACACATACTGGCGGCGCTGGCCCGACGTCTGGGTCCACGGCGATTGGGCGAGCGTGGACGCCGACGGGTTCTGGTTCCTGCACGGACGTTCCGACGACACCATGAACGTCGCGGGCAAGCGCCTCGGCCCGGCGGAGGTCGAGAGCGCTCTCGCCGGAAACCCGGCCGTGGCCGAGAGCGCGGCCATCGGAGTGCCCGACGACATCAAGGGGGAGGCCATCTGGTGCTTCGTGGTCACCAAGCCCGGTCACGACCACGGTGATGAACTGCGGGCGCAACTGGCCGGTGCCGTCATGGCCTCCCTCGGGAAGTCCTTCAAGCCGTCTCGCGTGGTCTTCGTCGAAGAGCTTCCCCGGACCCGAAGCGCCAAGATCATGAGGCGGACCCTTCGGTCCGCCGTCCTCGGCCAGGATCCCGGAGACCTATCGAGCCTGGAGAACCCGCGATCCCTGGAATCGATCCGCGAGAGAATCTGACGACATGCTGACCGGGCCAATCCGTCCATCCGTCCAGAGCGAACCATTGCGAAGGGCCGGAGGAGGAAGTGGGGACGGCCTTGGTCGTCCATAGCCTGGAGGACGCCCGCGACCGGGACCTAGTACGCAGGGTCGTGAACGGAGACGAGGACGCGTTCCGACAGCTCTTCCGGCGGTACGGGCCGATGGCGAATGGCCTCGCGCTCCGGGTGGCGCGCCAGGCCTTCATGGCGGAGGAGATCGTGCAGGAAGCGTTCCTGGTCTTGTGGCGGAACTCGAGCTCCTACAGGGAGGACCGGGGGACCGTCCGAAGCTGGCTGATGTCGACCGTTCACCATCGCGCCGTCGATGCCGTCCGGCGGGAGGAGGCTCAACGCCGCCGGGGGCGGGGTGTCGAGAGAGCCGATCTGATCGAGCAGGACGTCGCCCAGACCGTGGTCGACGAGTCGGATTTCGTGGATCAGCGCACGCGGGTCCGGACGGCTCTCCAAGAGATCCCGGAGGAGCAGCGGCAGGTCTTGGAGCTCATGTACTTCCAGGGAAAGACGCAATCGAGGATCTCCGATGAGCTCTCCCTGCCG
>JACDCJ010000227.1 GCA_013817655.1 Actinosomnolentus pattersoniae (SeqCode) | reverse complement strand
GTCCAGGACCGCCTGGGTGACGGACGCATCGTCCGACGTGACCGCCGCCTCGCGGGCCCCGGCCCGCGCCGCTCCGACGACGATGAGCTGGTCCTTCACGAGGAGACCCACCTGGACCAATGCGAGCGCCATGGTGAGGACGAGGGGAAGGACCAGCGCGAACTCGACCGTCGCCGTGCCCCTCTCCCCCGTCCCACCGCCACGGATGGCGATTGCTCCCCTACTCCGCGCTGTTGGTGATGTCGTCAATGATCTTGTCGAAGAACGCCGGGAGCTTGCCCGACGATCGTGCCCAGGCGATGAGCACGAGCGCGACGGCCGCGGCCGCCAGAATGACCAGCGCGTACTCGGCCGTGGTCTGCCCGTCCTCCTTCCGGCCTGCCCGCACCAGCGCGCTCCCCCTGAACCGATCGACGAGGACCGCCGGCCGGACGGCCAACCAGGTCCTGCCTCGAACGTATAGCGAAAGCATGAACTCACCTCCCTCCACCTACCCGGACTGCAAGGACCTGATGGTGGCCAGTAGCACTGGCCCCACCGTGAGGAGGAGAAAAGCGGGAAGGATGAGGAGAATTAGGGGGAATAACATCTTGACGGGAGCCCGGCGAGCGGCCTCCTCGGCCCGAACACGGCTCTCCGTGCGCATCTCCTGGGCGATTCCGCGTAGCGCCCCTCGAACGGAGGTCCCGAGCCGCTGCGATCGGCCGAGCGAGGTGGCCAGTCTGCGGAGCGAACCACTCTCGCTCTGCTCCACAACCTCGGCCAGAGCGTGTCTCCATGCAAGCCCCAGATCCATCTGCCGGACCGCTACTCGTAACTCGTCCCCGAGCGGGTTCGGGAGGGCCTCCGCTGCCCGCCGGAGTGCCTCGGGAGCGGGAAGCCCCGCCTGGGTGGTCGCCACGAGGAGCTCCATCAGGTCCACGACCTGCCTGTCGATCCGCGCCTGACGCGTGCGGGCGAGGCGTGCGAGGCGGACGTCCGGGACTCGGAACGCCAAGGCGGCGAGGAAGGGTGCCAACAGGAGCGCCGGCGGGATGGTGGGGCTGAGCAACATCGCGGATCCCCCCGCGACCACCCCTGTGCCGACCTTCAGACCCAGGACGAACTCGAGCGACCGCGGCTCGCCTGCCAGCCGCAATCGTCGTCGCAGCAATCGCGAATCCCCGATGGAGGCAAGCCTGCTGCCCCCGATGCGATTCAGGAGTCCTACCATGGCCGACGCCTCCTCCGAAGGAATGCCGACGGCCGGAATCATCCGAGCGGTGGCGGAGTCGATCCGAAAGAGGAAGGCCGAGGTCCCCAAGAAGACGCTCAACCCGGCCGCCACCGACACCAATGAGACCATCAGATCTCGACCTTGAGGAGACGACGAATCCACAGGAAGGCAAGCCCCTCGAGAACGAGGCCAGTCGAGATCATGGCCATGCCCGCCGGCGAACGGTAGATCGGGGCCAGCTCGCGTTGGGAGGTGGCCGCGAGGAACAGGAAGAACACAAGGGGGACCGAACCGAGAATTACCCCGGACAGACGTCCCTGGGCAGTCAATGCCCTGAGCTCTCGGCGGACCGAGATCCTTTGCCGAAGCGTCCTGGCCACCTCGTCGAGGGCATTGGCCAGGTCTCCTCCGCTCCGCGCGTGGATGGTCACGACCAGGATGAACAGCCGCGCATCCTCCGTCCCGATCGCCCGACCGAAAGATGCGAGCGCCGCGTCGAACGGTCTCCCGAGGCGTCGTTCTGCGATCATGCGGTTCAACAGAGAAGCCAGGGGGTCCTCCATCTCGGTCGCCGCGTAGTCCAGGGCCTGGCCGAGGGAGAGCCCGGAGCGCAGAGCCATAGCCATCGTTTCCACCAGGTCGGCGAGCTGCAGCTCGAGGACTTCGCTCCGACGCCTGTGAGAACGACGGCGCCAGCCGAAGGGAAGCCAGGCGGCCGCCAGGGCCGACACCACGAGCCCGAGTGGGCCTGCGAGGCGAAAACCAATGAGGCCCGCGATGAGCGCGGCGGATACGCTGAGCACCGCTCTGCCCCACTGGCCCGTGAGGCCTCGAGACCACCGCCCTCCTCCG
>JACDCJ010000106.1 GCA_013817655.1 Actinosomnolentus pattersoniae (SeqCode) | reverse complement strand
GACATGCCTGCTCCGAGGCTGCATCCCCTCGAAGGCGCTCCTCGAATCCGCCTCGGTGATGGACCGCGTCAACCGCTCCGAGGAATGGGGCATAAACGCCTCGGGGGAGGTGGACTGGACGAAGGTCCTCGAGTCCGAGCGGCACATAGTCGACAAGAAGGTCTCGGGCCTCACGGGCCTGATCAAGGCCCGGAAGATCGATGTCGTCAAGGGTTCCGGCCGGCTGGTCGGGGGCCCGGCGGTCGAGGTCGACGGCAGAACGCTTCGGGGGAACGACGTCGTCCTCGCAACGGGTTCTCGCCCAAGGCTGTTGCCGGACCTGACGGTCACCGACCGCGTCATCACGAGCGACCAGGCCCTGACCCTCGACCATCTCCCGGGGTCCGTTGTGATCATAGGGGCGGGCGCGATCGGAATGGAGTTCGCGACGGTCTACCGCTCCTTCGGGTTGAAGGTGACCGTGCTCGAGGCGCTGCCGCGCATCGTCCCGCTGGAGGACGAGGACATCTCCAAGGAAGCGGCCCGGGCGTTTCGCAAGCGTGGGATCGATGCGGTCGCGGGCGTCCGGGTCCAGGAGGTGAAGGACGACGGTGAGCACGTGGAGGTTACGTACGCGGCCGAAGGCAAGGAAGACAGCACCGTGTCCGCGGACGTCTGCCTCGTCGCCATCGGCCGGGCCCCGGTGTCGGATGGCCACGCGGAGGCGGGCGTCGAGCTCGACCGGGGCTACGTCAAGGTCGACGGGTCCCTGCAGACGAGCGTGCCGCACGTGTGGGCCGTGGGCGACGTGGCGGCAACGCCGCTGCAGCTCGCACACTCCTCCTTTCTGGAGGGGATGGCCGTCGCCGAGCGGATCGCGGGAATGGAGGTCCCCGAGATCGACTACGCCGGGGTTCCGAGGGTCACCTTCTCGTCCCCGGAGATCTCCTCCGTGGGGTTCACCGAGGCGCAGGCCCGCGACCGCGGACACGACGTGGAGACGCGCAGCTTCCAGTTCTCCGTCCTCGCGAAGGCGAACATCGTCGGCGAGGGGGGCATCGTCAAGGTCGTCGCCGAGAAGGAGGGCGGTCAGGTCCTCGGCCTTCACATGATCGGACCGCACGTGACCGAGCTGATCGCCGAGGCGACGCTCATCTACAACTGGGAGGCGACGGCATCGGACGTCTCGGCGCTGATCCATCCGCACCCGACCCTTTCCGAGGGGATCGGCGAGGCGTTCCTGTCCCTCGCCGGCAAGCCGCTCCACTCGATGTGAGGCCGGGGGATCGGGAACGGACCGGGCCGCGGTGAGCAACGGGAAGGCGAGAGACATCTGGGGGGAGCCGGTCCGAACGTCGGCCAGCGCACGCTTCGACCGTCTGGGACTCAAGGAGGAGGACCTTCACCGGCTTCTGTACTACCTGAAGCTGTGCCGGTACTTCGACGAGCGGATGGAGATGCTCTACCGCCAGGGCAGGTTACCCGGCGCGATCTACTCCGGCCGGGGGCAGGAGGGAACGCACGTGGGGACGGGCTTCGCCCTGCGAAGGGAGGATGTGTTTCTCGGCACCCACCGGGACCTGAGCGTGCAGCTCACGAAGGGCTTGGAGTTGAAGCGGGTCATGGCGCAGTTCTGGGGGCGCGTCGACGGCTACACGCGCGGGCGAGACGGAAACAGCCACGTGGGATCCTTCGCGGCTGCCGGGACGTTCGCCGTGGTATCGATGCTTCCGGACTCCTACCCGGTCGCGTGCGGATGGGCCCTCGCGTTCAAGCGCAGGGGCGAGGAGCGGGTAGCAGTGGCCATGTGTGGTGAGGGGGCGACCTCGAACGGCCGCTGGCACGAGTCGCTCAACCTGTCCTCCATCCATCGGCTCCCCGCGGTCTGGATCGTGAACAACAACCAATGGGCGTACTCGACGCCGAATCGACTGGAGTTCTCCGTGCCCTCCGTGGCCGTCCGGGCGGAGGCGTATGGGATGCCCGGCATCCGTGTGGACGGGACCGACGTCCTGGAGGTCTACGAGGCCGTCGGCGACGCGGTCGAGCGCGCCCGATCCGGTGAGGGGCCCTCGTTGATCGAGAGCGTCTCGCTTAGATGGAAGGGCCACGCGGGACACGATCCCGCCAGGTACGTGCCGCGAGAGATCCTCGACGATTACATGGGCAACCGCGACCCCGTGAAACGCCTCCAGGACCTTCTCATGTCCGAAGGTGCCGTGAGCGAGGCGGACGCAGGCGCCCTCGACGAGCGGGTGAAGAAGGAGTTCGACGAGGCGCACGACTTCGCGCAGAGGTCGCCCCTTCCCTCGGGAGAGGACGTGACCAGAGGGCTCTGGACGGAGGATGGCTACTGGGATTCCGATCCCCGAGGGGACGGCCGAACCGAATGACGACGGAAGGGGACACGTCCGTGGAGCGGGGAGCCGAGCGGTCTCCAGAGGTCCCCCAGGCGTCCCCGGAGGAGGCGGCGAAGGACGAGGCCGGGGCCGCGGGGCACGGCGCCGAGCCACGAGGAAAGCGTTCGGCGGAGGGCGAGGCCACGTTCCTCGTCGCGATCGCTGAGGCGATGTGGGAGGAGATGGAGCGGGACGACTCCGTCTTTCTGATGGGCCAGGACATCGGCGTCTACGGAGGCGCGTTCAAGGTCACCGAGGGGTTTCTCGACAGGTTCGGTCCCGAACGGGTCATGGACACCCCGATCTGCGAGGAGACCATCATCGGAACGGCGATCGGTGCGGCCCTGGCGGGCATGCGGCCGATCGCCGAGCTCCAGTACGCCGACTTCATCGCGAACGGATTCGACGAGCTCGTCAACGTGGCCGGCAAGCACCACTACCGGGTGGGAGAGAGGGTCCCCCTGGTGGTTCGAGGGCCGTCCGGCGGCGGCGTGCGCGCCTCGTCGTTTCACTCTCAGAACCCGGAACCTTGGTTCGCACACACGCCCGGCCTGAAGGTCGTCGTCCCCGCGTTTCCCACCGATGCGAAGGGACTCCTGAAGGCAGCCGTCCGGGACGACAACCCCGTGGTCTTCTTCGAGCACAAGTGGATCTACCGCAGGATCAGGGAGACCGTTCCGGACGACCCGGACTTCACCGTCCCGATCGGCCGGGCTGACGTGAAGCGGGAGGGGGTCGACGTGTCGGTGATCTCCTACGGAGCCATGGTCCACAAGGCTTTGGAGGCCGCCTCCGATCTCGAGGACTCGGGCATCTCCGTCGAGGTGCTCGACCTGCGGACTATCTGGCCCCTGGACACCGCGGCCATCCTTCGAACCGTCGAGAAAACCGGCCGTGCGGTGGTCCTCTACGAGAGCCACCGTGCCTTCGGCGTGGGAGCCGAGGTCTCGGCCGTTCTCGCGGAGGACGGCTTCGACCTCCTGGACGCACCGGTAGTCCGGCTGGCCCCGCCGAACGTGCCGGTCCCGTTCAGCCCGCCCCTCGAAGACGCGTACCTTCCTCAGGTGGAAGACATAGTGGAGGCCGTGGATAAGCTCTCGAAGTGGTGAACGTCGACACAGGGAGGTCCTGACGTGGCGAGTCCCATAACGATGCCCCAACTCGGCGAGACGGTCGTCGAGGGCACGATCACGCGGTGGCTGAAGAAGGAGGGGGACACGGTCGAGCGGGACGAGCCGCTCTTCGAGATCTCCACGGACAAGGTCGACACGGAGGTCCCCTCGCCTCTTGCCGGCAAGCTCGTGGAGATCAAGGTGCAGGAGGGCGAGACCGTCAACGTCGGCACCGAGCTCGCGCTCATCGACGCAGGTGGCGACGGGCAGGAGGCGGCCGCCGCCGGGGACGGGAAGGCGTCGGCTTCACCCGAAGAGCGGGCGGCACCGCAGTCGGAGGAGGTAGCCCCCGAGGGCGCCGGAGAGGAACCCAAGGAGCCCTCTGAGGCGGAAGCCTCCGGCGACGTGGACGCTCAGTCGGCACCGCATCAGGCCGCGGCCGCTCCCGAGCAGGACCGGGCTTCCGACCAGGATGGTGCTCGCAAGCAGGAGAGTGCTCCTCGACAGGAGGGGGCTCCCGCCGGCGGCGGCCCGCGCAGCGGCATCCTCTCCCCGCTCGTGCGCCGGCTGGCCGACGAGCACCAGATCGATCTCTCGCAGGTGCAGGGCACTGGAACCGGCGGAAGGATCACGAAGAAAGACGTGCAGGGATACCTGCAGACCCGCTCTACCCCCTCTGAAGACGCCGAGCCTCAAGCGGCTCCCGGGCCACAGCCTCAACCGGCTCTGGTGCCACAGCCTCAGCCGGTTACCACCCCGCAGCCACAGCCGGCGATGACCGCCTCCGGCGGCGGTCGGGAGGAGGCGATCCCCCTCACCCGAATGCGCCAGGCCATAGCGAAGCACATGGTCCAGTCGATCCAGACCTCGGCCCGGGCCTGGAACCTCGTCGAGGTGGACATGGAGAACGTCGTGCGAACGCGGCAGGCGGCCAAGGACGACTTCAGGGCTCGTGAGGGCGTCGGGCTTACCTACATGCCGTTCGTCGCGCGATCCGTCTGCGAAGCGCTGCTGGCCTTTCCCGACGTGAACTCCGAGCTGCGCGATGACCAGTTGATCGTCAAGCGCTACGTGAACCTGGGGATCGCCGTCGCCCTGGACGACGGCCTGATCGTTCCCGTCATAAAGGGAGCCGACGCCATGAACATCGTCGGCCTCTCCCGAGCCATCAACGACGTAGCCACGCGGGCTCGCTCCAAGAAGCTCAGCCCCGACGACGTGCATGGCGGCACCTTCACGATCACGAATCCCGGGCCTTTCGGCTCGATAATCAGCGTCCCGATCATCAACCAACCGCAGTGCGCCATCCTGGCCTTCGATTCGGTCGAGAAGCGTCCGGTCGTGATCGACGACGCGATCGCGATCCGTCACATGGTCTACCTGTCCATGTCCTGGGACCACAGGATCATCGACGGGGCCACGGCCGCGAAGTTCCTTGCTCGGCTGAAGGCGAACCTGGAGACATGGGACTTCGGCCCCGAGGTCGGCGTCGCCGCCCGCGGTGCCGCGGGCTCGTGACCTCCTCACGCCGGCCCTGATGCGGACCGGCCGGCTCATCGTCCCCGAGGCACCGGTGCCGTACGGGCCCGCCTACGAATGGATGCATCGCGTCGCGAGTGATCTGGCCGCGGGGCACGCTCCCGACACGCTGCTACTCCTGCAGCATCCGCCCGTCTACACGGCCGGCCGCCGCTCCGACCCGTCCCATCTCGTGTCAACCGAGGACGAGATTCGCGCGTCCGGGGCCGAGCTGCACTTCGTGGACCGAGGCGGAAGCGTGACATATCACGGCCCGGGCCAGTTGGTCGGATATCCCATCCTGGATCTCGGGCTCGCGCCGGACGTGATCGCCTATCTCCGGAAGCTCGAGGAGGTCGTGATCCGGGCGTCCCGCACCATCGGCGTGCGGGTTCATCGCGACCCCGAGCGGACGGGGGTCTGGGCGGGAGACCGGAAGGTCTGCGCGATCGGGGTGAAGCTCGCGCACGCCAGGGTGACCCTTCACGGCTTCGCGCTGAACTGCACCACGGATCTGGCCTGGTTCGACGCGATCGTGCCGTGCGGCCTTTCCGACCGGGGGGTGGTGACGCTGAGCGATCTGGCGCGACGAGAGGTGACGGTGGAAGAGATGGCGCCGCTGGTCGCCGGGTGCTTCGAGGAGGTGTTCGGCCTCCGGCTCCTCGCCGAACGCGCGACGGTGCAGGCTCAGTCCGTCTGAGGCCGCCGAACCGGGAGCGGCGAAAGGCAATCGCCACGGGCTTCCAGGTCGTACTGTGGAAGATCGCACGACGGTGGGAGGCCTGCGGTGTTCGACGTCTTCAAGGATCAGCTCCCGGACATCGATCCGGACGAGACCGAGGAATGGATCGCGGCGCTGGACGATGTAATCGCCACGTCCCCCGTGCGAGCCGGATACCTGCTTCGCCGCATCCTTCGACACGCCCGGTCGCGAAACATCGGGCTTCCGTCCATGGTGTCGACCCACTACATCAACACGATCTCTCCGGAGGAGGAGCCCTACTTCCCCGGCGACGAGGAGATGGAGCGTCGCATCCGCCGGCTCATCAGGTGGAACGCCGCCGTCATGGTCTCGCGCGCCAACAAGCACTTCGAGGGCATCGGCGGGCACATCTCCACGTACGCGTCGTCGGCCTCCCTCTACGAGGTCGGGTTCAACCACTTCTTCCGCGGCAAGAACGCACCGGGCGGCGGCGACCACGTGTACATCCAGGGACACGGCGCACCGGGGATCTACGCGCGTGCCTTCCTGGAAGGACGGATCGGAGAGGAGCGGCTGGAGGCGTTTCGCCGTGAAGTGGGGGGCGGTGGCCTCTCCTCCTACCCGCACCCGCGGCTCATGCCCGAGTTCTGGGAGTTCCCCACTGTCTCCATGGGCCTGTCCCCCATCAACGCGATCTACCAGGCCAGGTTCAATCGCTACCTTCAGGCGCGCGGGATCAAGGACACGTCGAAGCAGCGCATCTGGGCGTTCCTCGGCGACGGCGAGATGGACGAGCCCGAGTCCATGGCCGCCCTGTCGCTCGCCACCCGCGAGCGCCTCGACAACCTCATCTTCGTCGTCAACTGCAACCTCCAACGCCTGGACGGGCCGGTTCGCGGCAACGGGAAGATCATCCAGGAGCTCGAGTCGATCTTCCGAGGCGCCGGCTGGCACGTGATCAAGGTGATCTGGGGCCGCGAATGGGACGACTTGCTCGCGCGCGACCGCGACGGCGCGCTCGTCCACCGAATGGACACGTCGCTGGACGGTGAGTTCCAGAAGTACGCCGTGGAGTCCGGCGAGTACATCCGCTCGCACTTCTTCGGTCCGGATCCCCGGCTTCAGGAGATGGTTGCCCACCTCTCCGACGAGCAGCTCCAGAAGCTGCGCCGCGGCGGCCACGACTACCGGAAGCTCTACGCCGCCTATGCCACGGCCACGGAGCTCCGGGACGTGCCCGTGGTGATCCTCGCGAAGACCGTGAAGGGCTGGGCGGTTCCGGGC
>JACDCJ010000011.1:17991-21049 GCA_013817655.1 Actinosomnolentus pattersoniae (SeqCode) | reverse complement strand
CACCCTCGTGGGGTCGGACTCGCACACCACCACGGCGGGGGCCCTCGGCTCGTTCGCGCTAGGAATCGGGGGGATGGACGCGGCCGTCGCGATGGCCGGCCACCCGTTCGAGCTGGAGTGCCCGTCGGTCGTGCGGGTCGTGCTGGAGAACGAGCTGCAGCCGTGGGTGTCGGCGAAGGACCTCATCCTGGAGATGCTCCGTCGGCTGACCGTGAAGGGCGGGATCAACAAGGCCTACGAGTTCGACGGACCGGGGGTGGCCACTCTGAGCGCCACCGAGCGGGCGACCGTCTGCAACATGATCCTGGAGCTCGGGGCGACCGCCGGGCTCTTCCCCGGCGATGAGGAGTGCCGCCGCTTCCTGACTGAGGATCAGGAGCGGCCCGGGGACTTCCGCGAGCTGCTGCCGGATCCCGGATGCACCTGGGACGAGGAGATGGTGATCGACCTCGCGACGCTCGAGCCCCTGATCGCGCTGCCGTCGAACCCAGACAGGGTGGTGCCGGTGCGCGAGGTGGCCGGGACGAAGGTGGCGCAGGTGTGCGTGGGATCGAGCGTGAACTCGAGCTACGAGGACCTCGCGATCCCGGCCGCGATCGTCAAGGAGGCCGGGATCCACCCCGACCTCGACATGACGGTATCGCCAGGCTCCCGGCAGGTGCTTCGCACGATCACCCAGACGGGGGTGCTCGCCGACTACGTGGTCGCGGGCGCGCGCATCCTGGAGCCGGCGTGCGGGCCGTGTGTCGGAATGGGGCAGGCGCCGCCGGAGGACGTCCCCTCCGTTCGAACGATGAACCGGAACTTCCCCGGGCGCAGCGGCACCGTCCGGGACAAGGTCTACCTGGCGTCCCCGGCCGTGGCCGGGGCGTCGGCGCTGAAGGGGGAGATCACCGACCCTCGCGACCTCGACATGGATTTCCCGGACGTGTCGGCACCGAAGCCGATGATCGAGGACGCCATGCTGATCCTTCCCCTGCCTCCCGAGGCGGCCGCGAAGGTCACCATCCTCCGGGGGCGCAACATCTCGCCGCCCCCGGTTCCGCCCGACCTCGCCGACTCGCTGGAGGGCAGGGTGCTGATCGTCCTCGGCGACGACATCTCGACCGGGTCGATGTCTCCCGACGGCGTCCTGGTCATGCAGGAGCGTTCGAACATCCCGGCCATCTCGGAGTACTGCTTCCGCAAGGAGGACCCGGGATTCGTCGGGCGGGCGAAGGAATGGGGCGGCGGGTTCATCGTTGCCGGCGACAACTACGGTCAGGGGTCCAGCCGAGAGCACGCCGCGCTCGCCCCGCTACAGCTTGGGGTCCGCGCGGTCTTCGCGAAAGCGTTCCACCGGATCCACAGGAGGAACCTCATCAATAACGGCATCGTGCCGGTAGTGATCGGGAAGGACCTCTACGCGAAGGCGGTGGTCGGAGTGACGTGGCGCCTCCCACGCGTACGTCAGGAGATCGCAGAGGGCGAGGGGATGACGGTGGAGGTGAACGGGCAGCGGTTCGAGGGCCGCCATTCCTTCACCGACCTGGAGCGACAGTTGCTGCTCGAGGGTGGGCTGCTTCGGCACCTGAAGAGTTCCGCCTGATCTGACCGAACGAACGGGCTCGAGAGGACCGGTAGAGCGCTCGGGTAAACTGGCTCGCATGTCAGCTCGAAGCCGCCCGCCGCGCGCGTCGGTCGCTCCCGCGCCGCCTCAGCGAGGCCCAGTGATGATAATTGGGGGCGCCGAGGACAAGCTGAAGGACAAGGTCATCCTCGCCCGCTTCGTGAAGCTCGCCGGCGGGTCACACGCGTCCGTCGTCGTGGTCAGCACCGCATCCAGCCTGGGCGAGGAGGCGACGGACCTCTATCGCCTGTTGCTGCGCGGTATGGGAGTGGCTCGAGTCACGGGCCTGCGGCCGCTCACGCGGGACCAGGCCAACGATCGCGACATCGCCATGGCGCTGAAGGACGCCACCGGGATCTTCCTCACCGGCGGCAATCAGCTCAGGCTGTCGCTCGTCGTCGGTGGGACCCGTCTCGGTCAGGCGATCGTCGACGCGCATCTCAGAGGGGCCGTCGTCGCCGGGACCTCCGCCGGGGCGAGCGCGGTCAGCTCCCACATGATGGCGTTCGGGGCATCCGGCGCGACGCCGAAGCATCGGATGGCCCAGATGTCGGCGGGGCTCGGGCTCCTTCAGGGGATCGTCGTGGACCAGCACTTCGAACAGCGCACCCGGCTCGGCCGGCTGCTGTCTGTGGTGGCGCAGTCCCCCTCTCTGCTGGGCCTCGGGCTCGATGAGGACACGGCGGCGGTCGTCCACCACGACAACACACTGGAGGTCCTCGGGCGCGGGGCCATCACCATCGTGGACGGCTCGCTCATGGTGACCGACGCCTTCCAGGCGAAGGGCCACCGCCCGATGATGGTCTCTGGGGCCGTCCTGCACTCCCTCCCTTCCGGATTTCGGTTCGACTTGCAGGCTCGTTCTCTGCTGCCGCACCTCTCGCAGGTGAGCGAGCGGGGTCGCCGGCTTGCCGGATCGGCGGGGAAGCGCTTGAACCGGCTGGCTCGGGCAATCGCGGCGGAGGGGGCCGACAGCTTCGTGGTCGAACGCCAGCGACGCCGAAAGGACGAGGAGGAGGCGTCGGAGTGAGCACGTCTCGAACCGGTCGGAGGGTCGATCGCGAGCGGGCGAAGACCGAAGGAGCCGCCGGAAAGCCTCCGGCCGGCGCCGACCTGAGGATCGTGCAGACCCAGGTCTTTCGCGGCCCGAACTACTGGTCCTACGACCCCGCGATCCGCATGCTCGTGGACCTCGGGTCCCTCGAGCACTGGCCCTCGAACACGCTGCCGAAGTTCAGCGAGATGCTCCTCGACCTCCTGCCCGGCCTGAAGGATCACTCCTGCTCCCTCGGCAGACCGGGCGGCCTGGTGGAGCGGTTGAAGGACGGCACGTGGCTCGGGCACGTGGCCGAGCACGTGGCCCTGGAGCTGCAGCGGGAATCGGGCGCGCACATCCCCCGGGGGAAGACTCGCAGCGCCGGAAAGCCCGGCCAGTACAACGTGATATTC
>JACDCJ010000011.1:0-17981 GCA_013817655.1 Actinosomnolentus pattersoniae (SeqCode) | reverse complement strand
GGTGAACCACCTCGTCGAACCGGATCCGGACTTCGACTTCCTCGTCGCGCTGGAGAGCCTGATCCGTCTTGCCGAGCGTGTTGCCTTCGGGCCGTCGACGCAGGCGATCCTGGACGAGGCGGCCAGTAGGGACATCCCCGTCATGCGCCTCAACGAGCAGTCGCTGGTCCAGCTCGGCCAGGGGAAGTACCAGCAGCGGATCCGGGCGACCATGACGTCGGTGACGTCTGCGCTGGCCGTCGACATCGCTGGGGACAAGAAGTTGACCACGAGCCTCCTGGCCGCCGCCGGGCTCCCAGTGCCGCGAGGCGAGGTCGTTCGATCCGATGAGGAGGCGGTGGCCGCCGCTCGGCGCATCGGGTATCCGGTCGTCACGAAACCGCTGGACGGGAACCACGGCCGCGGCGTGGGCCTGGACCTCCGAAACGAGGAGTCGGTTCGCGCGGCCTTTCGCCGGGCGATGGCCGAGGCGCGCGGAGGGGTCGTCCTCGTTGAGCGCCACGTGACCGGGAACGATTACCGGGTGCTCGTGGTCGCCGGGCACATGGTGGCGGTGGCGCAGCGCGTTCCGGCACACGTCGTAGGCGACGGCGAGCACACGGTCCGCGAGCTCGTCGACATCACGAACCTGGATCCGCGCAGGGGCATCGGGCACGAGAAGGTCCTCACGCGCATCGTGATCGACGAGGAGGCCGAGGGGCTCGTACGAAGGCAGGGGTTCGGCCTGGACGACGTCGCCCCCAAGGGAGCGGTCGTCAAGCTCGTGGCGACCGGCAACATGTCCACCGGCGGCAGCTCGATCGATCGGACGTGGGAGGCACACGAGGACAACGTGGAGATCGCCGAGGAGGCGGCGCGTGTGGTGGGACTCGACGTCGCCGGCATCGACTTCCTCGCTCCCGACATCTCTCAGCCGGTTCGCGAAGCCGGAGGGGCCATCGTCGAGGTCAACGCCGCTCCCGGATTTCGCATGCACACTCATCCCACCGAGGGCGAGTCCCAGTATGTCGCCAAGCCGGTGATCGACCTTCTCTTCCCTCCGGGGACGCCGGCCCGGATCCCGATCATCGGGGTCACCGGATCGAACGGGAAGACGACCACCGTCCGGATGATCGCCCACATCATGAAGGGGATGGGCTTCAGGGTCGGCATGACGTCCACCGACGGGATCTACATCGACGACCGGCTGGTGAAGCGCGCCGACGCGAGCGGGCCGAAGTCGTCGCAGATGGTGCTGCAGAACCCCCGAATCGACTTCGCCGTCTTCGAGGTCGCCCGGGGCGGGATCCTGCGGGAGGGACTCGGGTACGGCCGCAACGACGTCGCCGTCGTCACGAACGTCACCGGCGACCATCTGGGCCTCAAGGACGTGCACACGGTCGAGCAGCTCGCCGCCGTCAAGCGGGTGGTGGTCGAGGCGGTGCCGCGGAGCGGGGTGGCCGTGCTGAACGCCGACGACCCGCTCGTGGCCGAGATGCGCAGGCACTGCTCCGGATCGGTGATCCTGTTCTCACTTCGGGAGGACAACGAGCTAGTCGAGCGGTGGGTCGGCCGCGGATACAAGGCGGTGGTGCTCCAGAAGGGCTCACTCGGCGAGATGATGGTGATCCGATGGGGGCGTCGCACGATGCCGATCGGCTGGGTCCATCAGCTCCCGTCCACCTTCGAGGGCCGCGCACGCATGATGGTGCAGAACGCGCTCGCGGCCGCCGCGGCGGCGCACGCCGCCGGCGCGCATCTGCACGACATCCGCCAGGGCCTTCGGACCTTCAACACCTCGATCTACCAGGCGCCCGGCCGCCTGAACCTCTTCGAGCTAAACGGAGTCAAGGTATTGGTCGACTACGCGCACAACGCCCATGGCCTGGAGACAGTGGGCGACTTCGTCGAGCGGATGACCTCCAACACGCCGGCCTTCGCCCCGCCCGGTGCGGCGTCGTGGTCCGCGAACCTTCGCGTCGCGGTCGTCGCCACGCCGGGGGACCGGCGGAACGAGGACATGCGCGAGCTCGGTAAGGTCGCCGCCCGATATTTCGACGAGATCATCATCCGGGAGGACGCGAACCCGAGGGGCCGCAAGCGCGGAGAGGTGGCGGAACAGGTCTTCGAGGGCGTCCAGGAGGCCATTCGTGGCGGGCACCGGGTGGGAAGCGTCGAGATCGTCCTCGACGAGATGGAGGCCACCCGGCGGGCGCTGGACCGAAGCCGCCCCGGTGACCTCGTGCTCCTCTGCGTGGACTACGCGACGGAGGTCTGGAAGGAGCTCGAGGCCCGCCGGTCGCTCGCGCAGCCCAACGTCATGCGGCCGGAGGAGGGCGACGGGCAGCTCGAGGCCATCAGCGGGGACCCGGACCTGATCGAGTTCGGCGTCGGCCTGTAGGCCGGCCCTGGGGTAGGGGTTGGGCTCGCTGCTCAGGCCAGCCGTGTCTCCACTTGGCTGGTGCAGGCAGGGCACCGGGTCGCCGCGACTGGGATCTCGGTGAGGCAGAACTCGCAGCCCTTGGTGGTGGGCGCTGCGGTTTCCCGCGTCCGGCTCATCCGGTTGTAGGCGCGAACGATCAAGAACAGCACCAGCGCGATCAGCAGGAACGTCACGAGGGCCGTCAGGAACGTCCCGTATCTCACGACGCCGTCCCCGACGCTGAGGGTTAGCGCGTCGAAGTTCGGCTCGCCGAGGATCGCGGCGATCAACGGCAGGACGACCCCGGAGATGAGCGCCTCGATGACCGTCGCGAACGCCAGCGCCAGGACGAAGGCGACGGCGAGCTCCACGAGGTTCCCGCGCATCACGAACTCCTTGAACTCCCTGACCACGATCGACTCCTTTCGATAGGTCGACCCCGGATTGTCGCATCGCCTGCAAGAGGGCCCCAGTGGGATGCCATCGCGGCCGGGCCGGCCGGGACGGACTAGTTCTTTGTTGCTAGACTTCGCGCGTCCCGCTGGCCTCGAAGCCGAAAGGAAATGCCATGGGTGCTCGGACGGTTCTGGTGCGCGCGCTTCTCGTGAGTTTCGTCGTGGTAGGGGTCGTCGGGACTCCGGCGCCCTCCGGCGCGTCCCAGGCTCCGGACTCGGAGGCCTCGGCAGCTCTCTCGAGCCCGGACCGCATCCAGCGCGCCATCGCCTCGGGGGCGCTGACCCGGGAGCGGGGCTACCTCTACATCGCCTACGCGCTGCTCGCCCCGGACCGCCTGCCCCGCATCTATCGAAGCGATGTCCCGTTCCACGGGACCGTATGGCTCCTCGAGCTCCGCCGAGTGGTGCAGACCCTGCCCGCCGGCCCGGAGCGGACGGAGCTCGAGCGCTTGCTGACGCCCGACCCGGGGAGCTTCTGCGACGTCCTGTCGCCGACGCCCCTTCCCGACCAGATCCAGTCGGCTCACTTCCACATCGAGTACGACGCGACGCTCATCGGCGGGAACAGCGGCCTCACCATTCAGGACTACATCGACTCGCTGGAGGGCTCCTGGACGACGGAGATCGACAGCTTCGGCTGGGCGGCGCCACCCGTCTTCGAGGTCCCGCCCCCGGGGGGGAAGTACCACGTCCGGATCGAGCCGACGATGGCGCCGGTCCTGTACGGGTTCGTCTCGAGCTCCGGGAAGTATGCCGGGCCAGTCGGCAACAACCCCAACACCGCCTGGAACGACCAGGACGCGGACGCGTCGTGCATGGGGCTGAACAACGACTACTCAAACTTCCCAGGAACCCCGCAGCGCGCGCTCGACGCGACGACCGCACACGAGTTCAACCACTCGATCCAGTTCGGGTACGGCGCGCTGAGCGGGGCGAACGCGCCCGACTCGGTCTTCGTCGAGGGCGGCGCGACATGGATGGAGGACGAGGTCTACGACTACGCGAACGACAACTACAACTACCTCTGGCCCGTGTTCGAGAACGACATGGGCGAGTACGAAGACTCGCCCTACCCGTACTGGATCACCTGGCGCGGCCTGACCGAGCGATACGGCGCCGGGAACTCCGGTGGCGGTGAGGACGTCATGCAGCGGTTCTGGGAGATCACGAGCCGCAACGAGGGCAGCAACCTCGAGGCGATGAACGCCGCCCTCGCTCCCGAGGGAACCACTCTGGCGGCCGCGTACCACGCGTACGCGGTCGCGGTGAAGTTCAACAGGGCCTGCGGTGGCGGGTACGTGTATCCGTACTGCTTCGAGGAAGGCCCGCAGTACGTGAACGGCGACGGGGTCCAGCCAGGAGCGGGGGAGACCCAGCCGCACGGAACCATCGAGAGCGAAGGTGGGAGCTTCAGCGGCAGCATCCCCGACAACTACTCGTTGAACTGGGTTGTCATCCCGGAGACCGGTCCATACCGCGTCACCCTTACCAACACCTCAACGGGCGGGGCGCTCAAGGGCAGCCTGATCTGCGACACGGGACGGGGACTTCGAGTGCGTGCCCTTCGTGCCGTCGTGGGAGCCGGTGAGTCCACCTCACGCCGGATGTTCAGGGGAACGTGTGTGAGCGCGGTTGCCGTCATCACGAATCAGGCCCAGACGGCGCCGAACCCACCCTCGTCCGTCAGCCGGGCCTACGCTCTCTCGACGACCGCAGTTTAGGCCTAGGGTCAGCAGACCATCTGACACCGGCCGTCGCCCAACTCCAGAGAGGTGGCGAGGAACCCGTAGCCGTCGTCAGGATGAGTTAGTCAGCCTTCAATGTGGCTGCGACATCTGCCAGGACATCCCAATCAAGGGGAGCGTAGCGGGCCTGCACCACCACTCTTAGCCCATCCACCACGAATATTACCGCTGCGGCATCCTTCCCTGCGTCAGTCACAGAGGGAATCGCAAGCGCGGGAACTCCTTGGACCTCGGTCAGCCTTGCCTGGGGAGGCAACTCTTCGAGCTCGGCTTCCAGCTCACCACGGGGATCATCGGCAAGCCTGGCTCCGGCGAGATCCAAGTACAGCACCACCCCCGATTGATAATCGATGACCACTTGCTCGGCGACGGCATCGGGAATGTCCTCGGGCACGACCTCGACGAACACGGCCTTGATCATCGCGTCGTTCGCCAAGGCGTGTTGAGGCCGTAGGATGGGGAAGGAAACCATCTGCTCGGCTTCGTCAAGCGTCACCTTCTTCCCCTGTAGAAGAGGACCGTGATCTCGGCTGAAGACCGGCTCGAATCCAGCTTGTGGACTCTGTGATGGTGTCAGATGGGCAGGCCGGGAGAGGGCGCCGGGAAGGATGAATCCGGCGACAGCAGCCAGCAGCACCGCAATCCATATTGAGACTCGACCACCCAAGCGCCGAGACAAGGCCCAATGACGCTGACCCTCAACAGTCATAAACAACTCTCCACCAATAATCGGTGCCAGCCTGTCGCTGTACGCTGTTACAGGGGTCTGAGTCAACGTCGAGGACAGCTTCATCCCAAAGACGCCAACCAGTCCCCGTCCCGTGGCGCAGATCCTTCCACTCCGCCCAAGTACTGTCGGGCGCCTGCTTCATGCGCTCCGACCATGCGCTTGCGAAGCCCGTCTTGAACAAAATATGGGCGCTGCCAATATTGCTGCCGTCGTAATGGAAGATGGCGTCCTCATCGAAGTCTAGATTGTCGATGCGAAGTCGTGGTATGGAGGAGGGGGTTGAATTGGATTGATGCGATCGTACTCGCACAGGAGTGGTCCGAACTCCTTCTGGGTAGCGAACAGTCGGGGGTGATCAGGCCATGGACCACATGGCTCGGTTTGGAGCCCCTCTCGGGTTTCATACCAACCAACTTCCACGTATTGTTGGTCATTCCTGAACAACGCGACGACGGATACGCGTTCGCAGTGGATATCGGTGTCCGACACTTTCATGCCCGGGCCCCAAGCCGCCACGCCACGGTGAAATCCATCATTCTGGTTTACCCCAATGATGGTCTGGAGCCCCGCGCCACAAAGCACATGGTCTGCTCGGGCCGAGTTAGAGACGGAGAGCTGAAGAGTACCAACGAGGACGCCCAACGCGGCTGCGGGGAGCAACCAGGTACCAAGCGACCTGGTAAAACCTCGCGTTGCGACCTCGGCCATCTCAGGTCCTGCTCGCGCGTATCACAGAGTATAGCGGTGCGCTCAACCTTGAGGGGCTGGCCCCTCGAATGGACTCGCCCGGGGCTCACGACTAACAATCGCGAAGGAGCCTGCGCGTCCGGTGCTGGTCGGGAAAGACTTTCGCAACGTCGTCCGTGCACAATGTCCGGGTGTCCGACTCCGGTCGCGTCCTGGTGGTCGACGATGAGCCGATCGTCCGTGAGATCCTGGCCCGCTACCTGACGCGCGACGGGTTCCTGGTGGACGTCGCGGAGGACGGGGAAGAGGCGCTTTCGGCCGTCGAGCGCCACCGCCCGGACCTCATCCTGCTGGACCTGATGCTTCCCCGAATCGACGGGCTGGAGGTCTTCCGCCGAATGCGCTCGGCCGACCGACCGGCCGTAATCATGCTCACCGCCAAGGGCGAGGAGACCGACCGGATCATCGGTCTGGAGCTGGGCGCCGACGACTACGTCGCCAAGCCCTTCTCTCCTCGAGAGGTCGTCGCGCGTGTGCGCGCGGTGCTTCGCCGCGCTGGAGCCGGGAACGGCGACCGAGACGCCCGGGACACTCTCGTCTACGACGACCTGGAGATCGACGCCCGCAGCCGCGAGGTACGGCTGCACGGCGAAGAGGTCAGGCTGACCCCCCGTGAGTTCGACCTGCTCTTCTTCCTGGCGGCGAACCCGGAAGTGGTGTACGGCAGGATCCAGCTCCTAGAGGAACTCTGGGACTTCGCATACGACGGCGATCCCTCCACCGTTACGGTCCACATCCGCCGGCTTCGGGAGAAGATAGAGGAAGACCCCTCGACGCCTCGCCGGCTGGTCACCGTGTGGGGCGTCGGATACCGGTTCCAGCCGTGAAGAGATGGGAGGCGTTCCTCGTCCTGCCGGTCGTAGTTCTGGCGGGCGCGCTCGGGACGCTCGCCGTCGCCGCGGCGCTTGGAGCAGAGGGCGGCGAGCTGACGCATCTGGCCGTGCTGCTGATTCCGGCCGGGCTCGCCACGATCGTCTCCACGCTGGTGGTCGCGCCGCTGCTGGCTCGATCCTCGCTGCGACTGCGGCTGGTGAGCGTGTCGGTGATCTCCGCGCTGGTGAGCCTCGGCAACCTCGCCGTGCTCTCCCGGCTGATGATCGTGGACGAGCGCGACGCGGCCCTGATCGCCACCCTGCTCCTGTACTCGATCGGAACGGGCGTCGGGGCGGCCCTGGTTCTCGGCAGGTCCTCGACAGTCGCGGTGGCCAGGCTCGCGTCGACGGCGACGGCGCTGGGGGAGGGGGACCTCGATGCCCGGACGGGAACCCTCAACGCGGGCCCGGAGCTGGATCGGCTCGGCGCGACCCTGGACCAGATGGCCGGCCGGCTCCAGAATGCCATCGATCGTGAGCGCTCGGCGGACGGCAGGCGCCGCGACCTCATGACCGCGGTCTCTCACGACCTTCGCACGCCGCTCGCGAGCCTGCGGGCCATGGTCGAGGCGATCGACGACGGGGTCGTGGACGACGTCCCGACGGTGCGCCGCTATGCGGTGGAGATGCGCCACGCCGTCGACTCCCTGGTGTTCTTGGTCGACGACCTGTTCGAGCTCGCCCAACTCGATGCCGGGGCGATCGAGGTCGAGACGGCACGTGCCCGCCTGGAGGACGTCGTGCTCTCGGCCATCGCGACGTGTGAGACGCAGGCTCACGAGAAGCGCCTGTCGCTGCGGACGCGGCTGAACGGGGTCGGCGGAGCCACGTGTTCGCCCCGGCTGGGCCGCGTCGTGCAGAACCTGCTGCAGAACGCGATCCGGCACACGCCGGCCGACGGAAGCGTCTGGATCGAGGCTCGGCGCAGCCCTTCGGGGCTCGAGCTCGCCGTCCAGGACACAGGTGAGGGGATCGAGCCGGGGGCGCTCGACCGGGTCTTCGAGCCCTTCTGGCGAGGCGACCCGTCCCGGACGGGCGCCGGCTCGGGGCTCGGCCTGGCGCTCGCCAAACGGATCGTCGAGGCGCTCGGCGGCAGCATCGTGGCCGAGAGCGTTCCGAGCCGCGGCGCCAGGTTCGCCCTGGTGGTTCCTGAGCTTCAGCCCTAGAAGCGGTCGGCCTCAGAGCATCGGAGCCGGCCTGGGGCGTGGGCGCAACCGGCGGTAGCCGTACAGGGCGGCTCCTCCGAGGAGAACCAGCGGAAGGACGTAACCGAGGCTCACCACGACCGTCGCGACCACGGCCAGAAAACCCTCGAGGGCGAGATTCCATGCCTCCGACACCGACGGCAGGCCGCCGTCACTCGGTGGCGCCGTCCCTACTCCCGGCTCGCTGATCACGAGCGTCACGGTCGACATCGCGGTCTGGTCATCGAGCACGCGCAGCTGGCCGCGGATCTCCTCGATGGCGAGCTGGACGTCCTGTAGCGTCCGCTGCACGGTGATGCTCTCCTGGATCGTCTGGGCCTTGGCCATCAGGCCGAGGAGGACCTGTTCCTGCGCCTCCCAGTTCCGAAGTCGCGCCTCCAGGTCGACGAACTGCGCGGTGACATCCTCGCCCGAGATGCTTTCGGATGTGATCGTTCCCAGGCCCTTGAGCTCCCCGAGGACGGCCTCGAAGTCTGCCGCCGGCACTCGAAGGACGAGCGTTCCGGAACGGCGATCGCGGCCGGACGTGCGCGAGGAGGCGACGAACCCACCATGGCGGGCGGCGAGCAGCGTGGCCTGCTGGAAACGCTCGTCGAACGCGCCGTCCTTCACCTCGAGGGAGAGGTTCGCGTTCTTGATGATTCGCGCGGCGACGGGCGGAAGCTGCAGATCCAGTACCTGAGCCTCGCCGCCGCCCTCCCCGGTGGCAGTGTCCTCAGCAGCTTCCCCGGGGGCATCCCGCGCACCCGGCCCGGCCTCCACGCCTCCCCCGATGTCCTCGTCTCCGCCGCCGCCGCACGCCGCTCCGGCTAGCACGATCACCGCCAAGATTCCGGCCACTGCCAGGCCTCGCCTCCGCCCCGCCATCGAAACCACCTCCCCGTGTCCCGTTGCTCCGGTGTACGGTTCGACGGCGGCCTTCGGCCCATCGTTCCGCGACCGCGGGGGACATCGGTCAGATGGAGGTGAGGCTCCGAGCTCGCCGCACGAGCTGGCGGACGCGCTTCGGACCGATCTGCCTGGCCCCGCTCTTGCCCAGGAACTCGAAGATCTCGGAGCGCTGGGACAGCGCCGTGACGGCCACCACGTCGCGCTTGCCGGCGCGGGCCAGCATCTCCTTCAGCGCCGTGAGCTCATCGATGTACGCCGGCACCTCCGTGAGGCCGGCGTCCGCGGCGCCCGCGCGCAACCCCTCGAGCACGGCCTCGCGCGTGGTGCCGCGGAGGTAATGCAACAGCTCCGCGATGTAGAAGTGATCCGACCCGCGTGCACCGATGTAAGCGAACGCCCGCAAGATCTCGGGCGTCCGGTCTCCGGCCGTGCAGGCGGCGAGCCAGATCTCGTGCCCGGGCGAGCGGAGGCCCCGGCAGGTCTCGACGAGCCCCGCCATGCTCGCCTCGTTGTGCGCGTAGTCGATCACGACCACCCGGCCACCCAGCTCGTAGAGGTTGGTGCGGCCCGGGTTCCGTTCGGCGTCCAGGACGAACGTACGGAGGCCGGCGATCACGTGCTCCTCCGGCAGGCCGATGCCGAGGGCCGCGGCCGTCGCGGCCATGGCGTTCTGGATGTTGTGACTGGAGATGCCGGCGAGGGTCACCGGAACCTCCTCCAGGGCGACCAGCGAGCGCGAGTCGCCGCGGTCCAGGAGCGTCATCGCCCCGTCGATGACCGTCATCCCGCGTCCCCGTTCCTCGAGCGCCGTCCGGAGAGCCGGGTGGTCCGGATCGAGCGAGAAGATCCAGGGCCGTCCCCTGGCGATCCGTCGCATGGCCAGGACGCGCGGGTCGTCCCCGTTGAGCACGTCCCAGCCCCGCGGCCGCGTGATGCGAAGGATCGTGGACTTCACCTCGGCGAGCTGGTCCAGGGTCCGGATGCCGAGTAGGCCGAGGTGGTCGGCGGAGACGTTGGTCACCACCGCGACGTCGTTGTGAAGCGTCCCGATGCCCCGTAGGAGGATGCCGCCGCGTGCCGTCTCCAATACCGCGACCTCGACGCCGGGTTGCGCCAGGGCTTTCTCGGCGCCGCCGAAGCCGGAGTAATCCGACTTCTCCACCAGCCGGTCGTTGAGGTACACGCCGTCCGTGGATGAGTACGCGACCGTTCGACCCGAGGTTCGGGCGAGGTGCGCGAGCAAGCGGACGGTGGTGGTCTTACCGTTCGTTCCCGTTACGGCGATTACCGGCACGACGGGATTCGAAACCGTGGGAGAGGGCCCGGGTTCGACTCTCGAGAGGCGTTCCCAGGCTTCCCGCAGGAGCCGCGGATGTGATCGCCGCCCGTCCAGCAGCCGCCCGAGCATCCGGGCCACCTCCCGCCCGAGCGCCTCGGCCGCGCCGCGGTGCCGCCACGGGAAGGAGACCACGATCTGGTTCGGCTCGTGCCCCGGCCGAGCCCGGACGGCCAGAGCAGTCCCCGAGGCGTGGGCCAGGGACCGGGTCACGAAGGCCCCGACTCGGGCCACGAATCTAAGCCGCCGCTCGCTCCGGGGCGCCCCCGCCCTCAGCCGGGAGCCACCGCTGTCGTCGGCTGCCCCAGGCACCCCGAGCTTCGCCGCCAACCTCCGGGTCCGCTCCTCGGGAAGATCGAGCCATCCCTGGACGTCGAGCGTCAGCTTCACCGCGGGACGGGTGAAGTAGAGGTTCGGCCCGTCGAGGATCCGAAGCTCCTTGAGGTGGACGCCGGGCGGGGGAGGCATGGCGCCGAATCTTACCCGCAGCGACGGCCCGCATTGCGCAGAGCCCCACCATTGCTACTCGTGCCGGAAGCTGTCACTATGCAGCTTGAAACCCCGTCGTTCGGAGATTCACAATGAACGAACAGAGCCTTCAGGCAGCCAATGACTTTCTCCGCGTGGCTTCGGAAACCGCCGGGCCTGGTGAGTTCCTTGAGCGAGCGCCAACCGACATTGGGCGTGACGCGGGCCTTCCCAATCCGCTGGCCGTTGCCCGTGCCGTCCGTGCGCTGGCCGCCAGGCGTCGCCTCGAAGCGGTCGACGGCCGGTACCGCCTGCTCGAGGGTCGCCCCCTCGAGGCCGGCGAGCCGGAGTCGGTCCCTCGAGCCCCGCGGCGGCGTAAGCCACGGAAGCGAGCTGCCACTCGAGCGGAGGCTGCCCCCGGCGACCGGAGAGCGAGTTACTCCGACCTCGGACGGGCCGTGGTCGAGCGGGTGATCGAGCTGGGTCGAGAAGCGGGCGAGGCGATCGCATCGTCCGAGCATCTGCGCCGCGAGCTCAAGGAGAACAAGGCCGCGCGGATCGAGGCCGAGCAGCGCGCCGCCCGGCTGTTCGAGCGGAGCAAGGAGCTGCAGCACAAGCTCGAGATGGCCGAGGGCAACCTTCGGACGGTCCTGGCCGCGGCTCGGGGCCGGGGCGCGACGGCCGCGCCGACGGACAACGAGATGGAAACCCTCCTTCGGATCCTGAAGTCACCGGCGTCCTCCGGCGACGCCGAAGCCGAGCCCTCTGGGGTGCCGGCTTCCGAATCACCCGGCGAGTGACTCAAGAGGCAATGACGGCCTCGCCGTCACCCCGGATCCTTCGCCGTCACGCCGAAGGCAGGTATCCCTCCTACGTCGACGACCTTCGCACGATGGTGAACGTCGACTGCGGAACGTACGTCCCTGACGGCGTCAACATGATCGCCGACCTCATGCAGGAGCGCCTGGAGTCGACGGGATGGGCGGTCGAACGCCGGCCCCACTTCCCGGAGCCCGATGCCGCGAGGTTCGGAGACGTCGTGGTGGCTCGGCTGACGGGGTCGCGCCTGGCCGACGCCGGAGGCCTTCGCGTGCTGCTCGTCGGCCACATGGACACGGTCTTTCCGCCGGGGACGGCCGAGGAGAGGCCATTTCGCATCGAGGGGTCGCGGGCATACGGGCCTGGGGTCTCCGACATGAAAGATGGCCTGCTTGCGGGCTGGTACGCCGTCTCGTGTCTGCAGGACGCCGGCTTCGACGCGTTCGACTCAATCACCTACGTATGCAATCCCGACGAGGAGGTCGGCTCTCCCTTCTCGAGCCCGATCATCGCCGACTTCGCGCGGACCGCGAATGTCTGCTTCGTCCTCGAGGGAGCGCGTGAGAACGGCGACATCGTCTCGGCCCGAAAGGGAGTGGCCGACCTGGGCGTCGTCATCCAGGGTCGAGCCGCCCACGCCGGAGTCGAGCCCGAGCGGGGCCGATCGGCAACCCTGCAGGCCGCCCACACCATCGTCGCTCTGCACGGGCTGAACGGCCGATGGCCGGGTGTGACGGTCAACGTCGGGACGGTGCGGGGCGGGACTCGTCCGAACGTTGTCGCCGACTCCTGCGAGCTGGGTGTGGACGTTCGCGCTTCTACGGTCGCCACCTTCGAGGAGGCCGTCGCCGAAGTGGAACGCGTGGCCGCCAAGACCCTCGTCCCGGACACCGTCGCCCAGGTCGAGGCGAGGGCCGGGTTTCCACCCATGGAGAAGACGGCACCGATCGCCAGGCTCGCGGAGCGCGCAAGGGTGATCGCCGCGGACCTCGGGTTCGAGGTGCGCGACGCGGCGACAGGAGGCGCCTCCGACGCGAACCGGGTCGCCGCGATGGGAGTACCCGTCCTGGACGGCCTCGGGCCCATCGGTGGGGCCGACCACGCCCCGGGCGAGTGGGTCGACCTCGACAGCGTCGTGCCTCGAGTGGCGCTCCTGGCCTCGATGATCGCGTCCCCCTTCTGAGGCGGTGCGCCGCCGCCCGCCGGGCCACCACGAAGCGGGGACCCCCTTGGAAGAGAGGTCCCCGCGGCGGGGACCTCCTCGTGGGAGGAGAGGCCCCCGCGGCTCGCCGTTGGCGTGTTGCCCGGCGCCTACCGGATGATCAGCGTTTCGCAGTTCGTCACGGCGTCCCCGGGGTCGACGATGCAGACATCGGTCTGAGGGCCGCCGTCCACGACGTCGTTGTTCGTGCCGTCGTTGGCGTCGAGGAAGTCGTGACCATCTCCACCCTCGAGAGCGTCGCGCCCCTCTCCACCGGTCATCTGGTCGTTGCCTGCCTGGCCGAACAGGTCGTCGTTGCCCAACCCACCCTGGATCCAGTCGGCTCCGCCCCGCCCGAACACCACGTCGTTGCCGCCGCGGGCACAGATGACGTCGTTGCCCGACGACCCGGCAATGAAGTCGCCTCGATCGGTTCCTTCGTACTGGCAGTGGTTGGCTCCGGCGGGGGCGGCCCCGGCCAGCGAGAACATCCCAACCAGCATGGCTCCGACGGTCAGCATCCTGATCGATCGCTTTCCTTGCATGGCTGCTCCTATCTAGTTCCGCCTCGAACCTGCCGCGGCTGACTTGGATCGTCGACGGCAGGAACGTACCGTGGTCCCGGAAGAGCGGAATCGGTAATTCCTCTGTTCTTTGGCCGCAGCACTCACCGAGCCACCTAGCGCGGGTCCGATACGGCGTGAAGTCTTGACGAGGCTCCGGCTGCTGGCGAACGATGGCGATGCGCCGAGCCCCGGCTGCGATAGGAGAGGGGACAGTGGCGACCGCCGAAAGGACTTCCGACACCATCGTCGGACGCGACGCCGAGCTTCGTGCGGTCGGTGCCTTCCTGGATGCCATCCGAGAGGGACCCTCGTCGCTCGTGTTCGAAGGCGATCCGGGCATCGGCAAGACCAGGCTATGGCGTGCCGCTATCGAGGCCGCTGACGAGCGCGGCTATCGCGTCCTCACCTCCCGCCCAGCCGAAACCGAGAGCGGCCTGCCCTTCGCCGGGCTCGGCGACCTCCTGGATCCCATCCTCGAAGAGTTCGGGCCTCTGCTACCGGAGCCGCAGCGCGACTCCCTCGAGATCGCGCTTCTTCGCCAAGGAGTGGAGGTCTCCCGCCAGGATCAACGCATCCTATCCGTCGCTGTCCAGGGGACGCTTCGGGCCCTGGCCGACTCGGGCCCGACGGTCCTTGCGGTCGACGACCTACAGTGGCTGGACGGTCCGTCCGCACGGGTGCTGGGATTCGCGCTCCGCCGTCTCGATCACCGACCCCTCGCGCTCGTGACGGCGGTCCGGGCCGGGGATTCCGCCTACGCTGCGCTCGACGTGGAGAGCGTGTTCCCCGAGGGGAAGACGCACCGGCTGACGCTCGGATCCCTTTCGGTCGATCACCTGGATGCGCTCATCCGGGCGAAGGTGGGCCGGGGGTTCTCTCTGCCGACGCTCACACGGATCCACGGGGCCTCCGCCGGGAACCCCTTCTTCGCCCTGGAGATCGCGAGGTTGCTGGCGGAGGAGAAGGCCGCGCCGCGGGCGAGCGCGCCGCTCCCCGTCCCCCCGACGCTGCGTGATCTGGAGCTGGCTCGGATGCGATCGCTTCCCCGCGACGCGCGCGATGCGCTGATCGTGGTCGCGGCGGCGTGGCGGCCAACCGAGCGACTGGTCTCCGCCGCCTTGGGGAAGGACGCGTCGAAGGCCCTTGCCGCCGCCATCGAAGCGGCCCTCCTCGAATCGTCCGAGGACACGCTCCGGTTCACGCATCCCCTCCTGAGCTCCGTGGTGCTCTCGACCACCCCTCCCGCCCGCCTGCGGAGGATCCACGCGCGCCTCGCGGAACTGGTGGACGACCGGGAGGAACGGGTCCGGCACCTCTCGCTCAGCACCGAGGAGCCCGACGCGCGGATCGCGTCGGCGCTCGAGGAGGCGGCCGCCAGAGCACGCGCCAGGGGTGCTCCGGACTCGGCCGCCGAACTCTCCGAGCTCGCCGTTCGGCTGACGCCCACGGACAGCGCGGCCGCCGTCCGCCGGAGAATGATCCAAGCTGCCGACTACCTTTTCGAAGCCGGTGATGCCGGGCGTGCCGGCGGGACGTTGGAGGACGTCCTCGCCGCCTCGCCCCCCGGTCCTTTGAAGGCCGACGCCCTTCGCCGCCTCGGCTGGATTCGCTATCAGGAGCAGAGCTACTCGGTGGCGGTCGACCTGTTCCAGGAAGCGCTCATGGACACGGGTGAGGATCTCGCGCTTCGGGCGAGGATCCGACGCGATCTCGCGTGGGCCGGGCTCATGTCAGGTGACCTCGAGCGGGCATCGGCGAATGCCCGCGCCGCGCTGGACGTCACCGAAGGCCTGGGGGACCCGGCCGCACTCGCCGAGGCCACCTCCGTGGGTCTGGCCGAAGCGATGCTCGGCCGGGGGATGCGACAGGACCTCATGAGCCGGGCTGCCTCCCTCGAGGAACGGGCTCGGGGCCTGGGGATCGAGACCCAGCCAAGCGCCTCGTTCGGCCTCGTTCTCAAGTGGGTCGACGACCTGCACGCGGCTCGCTCGGGGCTCGAGGAGCTGTACCGGCGAACGACCGAGCGCGGAGACGAGGGCTCACTGCCTCTGGTTCTCCTGCACCTCAGCGAGCTCGAGTGCCGCGCCGGGAACTGGGACGTGGCCGCCCGCTACGCGGAGGAGGGGCACGCCGCCGCCCTTCGAACGGGACAGGAGCCGGTGCGGGCGGGCTTCCGATACACCCAGGCCCTCGTGGACGCTCATCGCGGCAACGTGGATCGTGCCCGAGCGCTCGCCGAGGAGGGCATGGCGCTGGCCCACCGGACCGGCGCCTCGCTGTTCGTGATCCACAACCTCTCCGTGCTCGGCTTCATCGAGCTTTCACTGGAGAACCCGGCGGGCGCGCATCGATACCTCGGCCCGCTCGCCGAACTGGTCCTCTCGGGAAGGCTTCGGGAACCCGTTCTGGCCCGGTTCCTGCCTGACGAGATCGAGGCCCTCGCGCTGATCGGGGACATCGAGAGAGCGCATGCACTTCTGCGACACCTCACCGAGCGGGGAAAAGCCCTCGATCGCGTGTGGGCGCTCGCCACCGCCGCCCGGTGTCGCGGGCTCCTGGCAGGGACGGAGGGCGACCTTCTAGGAGCCATCGCGGCCCTGGAGGATGCTCTCGCCCAGCACGAACGGGTCCCGTACCCCTTCGCACGGGGTCGGACCCTGCTGGTGCTGGGGGAGGTTCAGCGTCGAGCGAAGCAGAAACGCGCGGCACGGGAGTCGCTGGGTCGGGCGCTCGAGATCTTCGAGGGCCTGGGCGCGACGCTGTGGGCGGAGCGCACTCGCGGGGAGCTGGGGAGGGTCGGTGGCCGGGCCACCGGCCCGGGCGGGCTCACCCCTACGGAACGGCGTGTCGCCGAGCTGGTTGCCGAGGGGCGAACTACGCGGGAGGTGGCCGAGACCCTGTTCCTGAGCCCCCGCACGGTGGATTCGAACCTCTCCCGCATCTACCACAAGCTCGGGGTGCGCTCCCGCACCGAGCTGGCGGTCAAGATCGCGGCCGAACGGGCGGCTCAGCCGGGTTAGGGAGCCCGAGCCGGCCGCACCGGTCCGCCGGACCGGATCGCATCGTTACCGTTCCTGGCCAGGGTTCGTGGGAAACTACAGCCAGCGGCGACCGGATGTAGAAGCGGATCGACGGAGAAAGGATATGTCATGACGGAACCGCACTCTCATGAGCCCACGGAGCCCGACCGGGGAAGCCTCACGGGTTTCGCGGCCATCAAGTACACGGCCATCGTGATCATCGTTCTGGCCATCCTGGCGTTCATCGCCTTCTACCTGATCCCGACCTTCACCGGGGACTAGCGCTCGCCGCGCTCGCGAACGCGCTGGCCGAGCGGCCCGTCCTCCAGGCCGAACCGTCGAAGGATCCCCGCGGCGGCCTCGAGATCGCCCAGCTCGATAAGGCAACGGGCTTCCTGGTACGGAAGCCGCAGCGACTCGTAGAGCGTGGCGGCTTCGCGAGTTCTCCTCTCGTCGCCCTCGACTATCCCTTGGGCCTCGGCGAGTCGCGCCCGGAAGGCATCGTGTGTGGCCCGGTCGCGCAGCCGCCGCAGGAGCGGCCTGACCTCACGGCGGGGGAGGAGCCGGGCGGCGGGGACGACCGCGCGGAACTGCTGGGTGAACGCCGACGTGTCCACGACGATCGAGAGCACCTCGACCACGGCGTTGCGGGCGGCGGCCCGGTTGGATCGCGCCTCCTCCAGCTCGGCCTCGGCCAGCAGCGCGGTCGGCAGGAACATCGTGCCGCCGATGCGCCTTGCCACCGGAAGGATCTCGTCCAGGTTCGCCCGGCCCTCGTCGAAGGCCCCGCGAGACACAGATACGATCCCGCCCATACGAGAGCCGGCGCGACCATGAGGGCTCGTTGGGGGCCGAGTATCTCCCGGCACAGGTCGACCGCGTCCTCGTAGCGCCCGAGCTCCAGGAGCATCTCCGCTTCCTTGCCGGCGATGTTCCACTCGAAGCTGGGGGCGCCGAGCTTTTTGGTGACGTCTCGACCCCGGCGGGCGATCGCAATCCCCTCGGAGTTCTGCGAGAGCTCGGCCAGCGAGAGGCACAGATTCACGTAGGCTCGCCCGATCGCCTCCACGTCTTCTGCCGCCTCGGCCAGGTCCAGTCCGATCCGTACCTGATCGACCCCAGCAGGGTCGCCGCGCAGGACGCGGAACGATCCCAGGCTCATTAGCAGATGTGGCCGGGCCTGCTCCAGACCGAGCTCCTCGACGATCCGGAGCCCACGCTCGGAGAGCTCCGTGCCCTCCTCGATCCGTCCGGAGATCATGTTGAAGATGGCGGTCCAGGTGAGCGCCCGGACCAGCTCGGGAGAGGGGCCCTCCGGCTCCAGCAGGTCGATCGCCTGCCGCAAGGCCTCGACCCCCCGTTCGCTCTCCCCGGAGAAGAAGTAGACGCGTCCCAGCATGGCGAGGGCCGCACCCGCCTGATGCTTGTTACTGATGGCGCGCCATGCCGCCTCGGCCTCGATGAGCGCCGTACGGGCGGCGGCCGAGTCAGCGGTCAGCAGGGCGGCCCAGCCGAGCTTCATGAG
>JACDCJ010000010.1 GCA_013817655.1 Actinosomnolentus pattersoniae (SeqCode) | reverse complement strand
CCCGCCGGCTGTGAAGAGCTCGAGTCCGACCTTCAGGTAGGCGACCATCCCGGACAGTCGTGCCGCGAGCGCTTCCGCGGCGACGGGGTCCGAGAGGTCAACCGCTACGATAAGCCGGTTCCGCGACGCGCTCAGGGACATCCACCCTTCCTCGCAGCTCGGTCACGCTCCCCAGCCCCTTGCGGGCCAGGAACTCGCCGATGCCCTCGGTGATCTCCACCGTCGCTTCGGGCCGAAAGAAGTTCGCGGTCCCAACCTGAACGGCCCAGGCGCCCGCGAGCATCAGCTCGATGGCGTCTGCGGGACTCACCACCCCACCGACCCCGAGGATCGGAAGATCGGGAAAGGCCCGCGCGACCTCGTAGACGCATCGAACGGCGACCGGACGGATGGCCGGCCCGGAGAGGCCGCCGGTCACCGCCCCGAGCTTCGGGCGGAACGTCTCGGTGTCGATCGCCATCCCGAGCAGCGTGTTGATGAGCGAAAGGCCGAAGGCGCCCGCTCGAACACAACCCTCGGCGACCTGGGTGATGCTCGTAACGTCGGCCGTCAGCTTCGCGAAGATGGGTAGCGTCGTGAGGCGCGTCATGGCGCCGATGACCTCGGCCGCCTGATCGGCGTGGCAGGCGAACACCTGGTTGCGTCGCTCCACGTTCGGACACGAGATGTTCGCCTCGATGGCGACGACGCCTGGGATGTCGCGAACACGCAGCGTGACCTGACAGAACTCCTCGACGCTCGTCCCCGCCACCGAGATGATTACCGGAGTCCCCAAAGAGGAGATGAACGGCGCCTCCTTGGCGAGGAACTGGTCGACGCCGGGGTTCTGCAGGCCGATAGCGTTCAGCATGCCGGAGGCCGTTTCGGCCATCCGCGGCGTGGGGAGCCCCTTCGTGGGGCCGAGCGTCACGCTCTTGGTGACGATGCCGCCGATCCGGCCCAGATCGACCAGGCTCGCCATCTCGCGACCGGAGTTGAAGCAGCCGGAGGCCGCGAGCACCGGCGTCGGGAGAGAAATCTCACCCAGGTCGACCCGGAGGGAAGCGACCTCGCTCACGGCCGCCCGGCTTCCACGACGCCCTCGCGGCGACCGGCCGCGCCACGCGGAGGCATCGCCGTCTCGCTCGTACCCGGCTCTCCGAGCCAGCGGTCCCACCAAACCCGCGCCGCGTTGAACACGGGTCCCTCAACGCAGGCCCGAACGTTCCACCAACCTCCACCGTCCGACGCGAGCACCGGTACGACGCAGGTCCAGCACACCCCGAGTCCGCAGGCCATTCGCTCCTCTACCGAGACCTGACATGGAACGCCGCGCGAGCGGCACAGCTCGGCTATGGCCCGGAGCATGGGGTTCGGACCGCAGGCGTACACCACCTGGGCCGCCGTTCGCTCCAGCGCGTCCTCGAGCACGTCGGTGACCCTGCCCCTCAGGCCCAGGCTCCCGTCCTCGGTGGCGATCACGATCGACGACGCGAGGCGCTTCCCCTCGATCGGTTTGAACACGCGGTCGTGGTCGCGTGCGCCGAGGACCAGATGCGGGAGCTTGTTCCGCGCCCGAAGCTCCTCCGCGAGGAAGTACAGCGGGGCCGCCCCGTACCCGCCTCCCACCAGGAGGCATGAGGTCAGGTCGTGGGGGTAGCTGAACGGCCTCCCGAGCGGCCCGATCACGTCGAGGACGTCGTGGGCCTTCGCCTCCGCGAGCCAGGACGTGCCCGGACCGATGGCATCGAACACCACCTCGAGCGTCCCCGCCCATCCACCGCGGCGGGACGCCTGGTGAATGGAGAACGGCCTGCGAAGCAGGATGTCCCGTCCCTCGGGAACGGCGATCTCCACGAACTGGCCCGGCCGGGAGGCTTCCGCTATCTCCGGGGCCACGAGCGTGAGCGAGTGATAGGCACCAAGCTCCCGGCTGGACAGGACCTCACACCGTGAGTGGAGGACGGTCGGCGTCGAGGTGGTGGAGCCCGCCGCCACAGCCGTCGGCTTGGGGCCGTCCGCCGGGTGGTTGCTCACCACACCGGCTCCCCGTCGCGCACGGTGAAGCGCCCCCGAAGCATCGTGTGGAGCACACGCCCCTTCAACCTGCGTCCGCCGAAGGCCGAGTTGACCGCCATCGAGGCGAACGGACGCTCGCCGACGGTCCACTCCGCGTCTGGGTCGAAGACGGTGAGATTGGCGGCGCGCCCCGGAAGGATGGGCCCCCCCTGCTCCTCGAGTCGAAGGATGCGGGCGGGCCGGCTGGAGAGCAGCTCGATCGCGCGGAGCAGGTCCAGCAGCCCCGGTTCCACCAGCTCCGTGAGGATGACGGCGAGCGCCGTCTCCAGGCCGGTGGTCCCGGGCGGCGCCTGGTCGAACTCCTGCTCCTTGTCCTCCAGGGCGTGCGGGGCGTGGTCGGTGGCGATGGCATCGAGCGTCCCGCCCACCAGCCCCTTCCGCAGGGCATCCCGATGTTCCTCGGAGCGGAGCGGCGGGTTGACGCGAAGGTTCGTGTCGTAGTGGACGAGGTCCTGGTCGCACAGGGTGAGGTGATGTGGGGTGACGTCCGAGGAGACGCGGAGGCCTCGCTCTCGCGCCTGCTGCATCAGATCCACCGTACCGGCGGCCGAGACATGGGTGATGTGGAGCCGCCCACCGGTCAGGCGCGCGAGGGCCACGTCCCTGGCCACGATCACCTCCTCCGCCTCGGCGGGAGCGCCAGTCAGGCCGAGGAGCGCGGAGTAGTAGCCCTCGTGCATCTGCCACCCCTCGGTGAGGCCGTCGTCCTGGGCGTGCTGGGCGATGACGACGTCGAAGGCCTTGGCGTACTCGAGCGCCAGGCGCATGACCCGCGATGACTGGACGCATCGATGGTCGTCGGTGAACAGGCGTACCCCCGCTTGCGCCATCTCGCCGATGTCGGTGAGGGAGGATCCTTCGAGGTTGCGCGTGATCGCCCCCGCGGGATGGACGTCGCAGAGCCCGGCCTTGTCGGCCAGGTTTCGAACCTCGGCGATCACCGCCAGGTTGTCGGTGACGGGCTCCGTGTTGGGCATGGCGCAGATCGCGGTGTAGCCGCCGGCCGCGGCCGCGCGACTCCCCGTCTCCACGGTCTCCTTGTGCTCGAACCCGGGCTCCCGCAGGTGCGCGTGGAGATCGACCAGCCCGGGGGCCATAACGAGGCCGCCCGCGTCCACCACCTCGGTCCCGGCCGGCGCCACCACCGCGTCTCCGACCGCGGAGACACCCTCGTCCTCGACCAGGACGTCGGTGAGGCCATCGTGACACGATGCGGGGTCCACCAGGCGGATCCCTCGGAAGATGGTCCGCTCGGGCATCACGCCACCTCGGGCTCGCTACGCTCGGAGTCTTCTTCGGACGAGCTCGCGCGGCCTCCGCCGAGCACGAGGTACAGCAGCGACATCCGCACGGCGATGCCGTTCGTGACCTGGTCCGAGATGACCGCTCGGGGAAGGTCGGCGACGTCGGAGGCGATCTCGACGCCGCGGTTCATCGGACCCGGATGCATGATGAGGGCGTGCTCCGGCAAGCCCCGAACGCGGCTGCGAGTGAGCCCGAACAGGCGCGAGTACTCGCGAACGCTGGGGAAGTACTGCTGCCGCTGACGCTCTCGCTGGACGCGGAGCATGTAGCACACGTCGAGCTTGGGAAGGACCGCGTCCAGGTCGTGGGACACCTCGGCGCCCCACCCCGCCGCCTCGGGGGGAATGAGGGTGGGCGGTCCGACGAGGGTCACCTCCCCGCCCATTATCCGCATAGCGAAGGTGAGCGAGCGAGCAACGCGCGAATGCCTGACGTCCCCGACGATGGCGATCCGCAGGCCCTCGAAGGAGGGGATGTGCTCCCGGATCGTGAAGAGATCGAGCAGCGCCTGGGTCGGGTGCTCGTGCGTACCGTCTCCTGCGTTCAGAACGCTCGCCGAGACCCATCGGGAGAGCGTGTGGGGGGCCCCGGAGGAGGCGTGGCGGATGACGATGGCGTCCGCCCCCATCGCCTGGAGCGTCAGCGCCGTGTCCTTCAGGCTCTCGCCTTTGGACACCGACGAGCCGCTTGTGGAGAAGTTGATGACATCCGCGGACAGCCGCTTGGCCGCCAGCTCGAAGGAGATCCGGGTCCGCGTGGAGTTCTCGAAGAACAGGTTGACGACCGTCCTGCCGCGAAGCGCCGGAACCTTCTTGATGACGCGGGTCCCGACCTCCCGGAAGCTCTCCGCGGTGTCCAGGATCCGCAGGATGTCTCGGTCCGAGAGCTGGTTGATGGACAGCAGGTGCTTGATCACGCGGGTTCCCTTTCCCTCGTTTCACCCTTCTCGACCACGACGACGCCGTCCTCTCCGTCCACCTCCCGGAGGAGGACGCGAACGTCCTCGTCCATGCGAGTGGGAACGTTCTTTCCGACGAAGTCGGCGCGGATCGGCAGCTCCCGGTGCCCGCGGTCCACCAGCACGGCCAGCTGGATGGCCTGCGGCCGGCCGAAGTCCACCAGCGCGTCGAGCGCGGCCCGGATCGTGCGGCCGGTGAACAGGACGTCGTCGACGAGCACGACCCGCCTTCCCGTGATGTCGAAGGGGATGCGCGTCTCGTGCACCTCGGGAGCTTCCGCACGCATCCCGATGTCGTCCCGGTAGAACGTGATGTCGAGGACGCCAACCGGGACCTGGTGGTCCTCGATCCGGGCGATCTCCGTGGCGAGCCGGCGGGCGAGGTCGTCGCCCCTCGCTGCGATCCCCACCAAGACCACCCGCGCCGCTCCCTTGTTGCGCTCCAGGATCTCGTGGGCGATACGGGTCACCGCCCGGCGGATCTCCCCGGAGTCGAGGAGCCGGGCCGGCTCACCCATCGGCTTCACGGGCGGTCCCACCGGCGTCTGGAAAGAGAAACGCCCCGCGCGGGCCGCGGAGCGTGGAGTTGCGCCACCTGCGTACTCCCTTCCCGGCCTCACCGGACCGGACTTAAAGGCGAAGATCTGGTTCCGGGTCAGGATAACGGACAGCCGGGGGCTGTCAACGCGACGGCCGCACGGGCAATAGGCCCTCCGAGGGAATAGACTAGCTGTACGACGACGAGGAAAGGATCCGGCATGAACCTGGGACCCACGGAGCTCCTGGTCGTACTCGCGATCATCCTGCTGCTCTTCGGAGCGAAGAAGCTTCCCGACCTTGCCCGCTCGCTCGGGAAGTCCACCCGGGAGTTCAAGCACGGGATGACTGAGGCGGCCGAGCAACCGGACGTCACCGCGACGCCGGGCTCCACGCGCGCACCCGACTCCGGCTCGGAGCAGCGCCAGATCTAGGGATCGGAAGGCTCGGCTTCCCGGTCCCGGGCCTCATCGCCGGAAGCCTCCCGGGCGATCCGGCCGAGCAATCCGTTCACGAAGCGCCCCGAGTCTTCCGTCGAGAGCTCCTTTGCGGCCACCACGGCCTCGCTGATGGCCACAGCCGGCGGGACCCCGCTCAGCATCTCGTAGCTGGCGACTCGCAAGATCGTCCGATCGACCACAGCCATCCGGGGGACGGTCCATTCATCGGCGTTCGCTCCGAGGATCGCGTCGATCCCCTCCAGGTTCGCCAACACGCCCTGGACGACCTCGGCGGCGTACGCGGCGACCGGCCGGCCGGCCGTCCGCCACTCCTGGACGACGTCTGAGGGCGAGCGGCCGGTAACGTCGGCCTGGTAGAGGATGTCGAGCGCCTGGCGCCTGGCAGCGCGGCGCCGCCGGTGACCGGTCGCCGGCCGATGCGACGGCGGATCGGCGGCTGGCTGCTCGCTCACGCCCGGCTACTTCTCCCGCGTGAGGTATCCGCCGGTCCGTGTGTCGACCTTCACGGAGTCCCCCTCGTTCACGAACAGCGGGACCTGGACCACCAGGCCCGTCTCGAGGGTGGCCGGCTTCAGGGCGCCGCTCACCCGGTCGCCCTTCACCCCGGGATCGGTGGAGGTGACTCTCAGCACTACCGACGCGGAAAGCTCGACGCCGATCGGGTTCCCAGCGTGTATCGCGACGATGGCGGTCGCTCCCTCGGTGAGGTAGTCCCCCATCTCGCCGACGACGCTCGAGGGAACCTGATGCTGATCGTAGGTACCGGCGTCCATGAAGACGTAGTCCGCCCCGTCCCGATAGAGAAACTGCATCTCCTTGCGCTCGACGATCGCGAGCCCCACGTTGACCCCGGCATTGAAGGTCCGGTCGACCACCGCCCCGCTCCGGACGTTCCGCAGCTTCGTCCGGACGAAGGCGCCGCCCTTCCCCGGTTTGACGTGCTGGAACTCCACGACCTGGAACAGGATCCCGTCCAGGTCGAGCGTCATCCCTCGCTTCAGGTCGTTCGTGGAAACGCTCAAGTGGTCCCTTCCTCCTACAGCACCAAAAGCTCTTTGGTCGTGCGCGGGAGCACCCGGGCTCCGTTCCCCTCCACCTCGACCATGTCCTCGATGCGGACGCCGCCAATGCCCTCGAGGTAGATGCCCGGCTCCACGGTCACGACCGCCCCTTCGGGAAGCACGTCCTCACCGCCCGGCCGCAGCGAGGGGCCCTCGTGCACCTCCAGGCCGACGCCGTGCCCGAGCGAGTGCCGGTAGCTCTCGGCGAAGCCGGCTTCGCGGATGACGTCCCTCGCCGCCCGATCGGCCTCGGCGCCGGTGACGCCGGCCGAAACGGCCTCCACACCGGCCTGCTGGGCCGCCCGGACGACCTCGTAGACCTCACGCAGGCGGGTGGGCGGATCCCCGAAGGCGACGGTTCGGGTCATGTCGGAGTGGTAACCCTCGACGACGCACCCGAAGTCGAGCTTCACGATGTCGCCTCTCCGCAGTGGGCGATCGCCGGGACGGTGGTGCGGCTCGGCCGCGTTCTCTCCGAAGGCCACGATCGTGTCGAACGCCGGCCCCGTCGCCCCGGCGCGACGAGAGGCGAGGTCGATCTCGAATCCGACCTCGGCCTCGCTCATGCCCTCGGCGAGCTTCCCGACGATGAGGTCGAACACATCGTCGGCGATCGACTGAGCGGCGCGGAGATGATCACGCTCCTCGTCGTCCTTCACCCAGCGGAGCAGCTCGACCTCGTTGGTCGTCGGGATCAGCTCGATCCCCGGAGAGGAGATGTCGGTGAAGGTCTTGTGAGTGACCCCCGCGGACTCGAACGCGATCCGACTGACGCCCAGCCCGGCGCAGGCATCACGGAAGGCCGGCGGAAACTCCCCCGTGTACACGCGGCGCGGGACGTCCGGGACCTGGCGCATGGACTGCTGCGCGTACCTCCCGTCCGTCAGGAAGACGGCGTCCGTCCGCGTGAGGAGGAGCTGCGCGTACGACCCCGTGAACCCCGTCAGGTACCGGACGTTCGGCAGGCGCGTGACGAGCAACCCGTCCAGGTCGAGCTCGGCCACGCGTGCCGAGATGCGGCGTCGCCGGTCGGAGGTGTCCACGGTGGCCGATCATAGCGGGCGACCGCTCGGCTCCCCGCTCAGCCGAACCGGCCGGACCCCAGCGCAAGCGACGCGAACGCGCCGATGGCAAGCGCCGGACCGAATGGAATCGAGCCATCGCCCCGCGGACCGGCCAGGAGCAGCGCTCCCGCGAGGAGCCCTCCGGCGAGCGCCGTGGCGATCGCGGCCGCGGTGAGGTACGCCCATCCCATCGAGCCCAGGACGAAGCCGATCAGCCAGGCGAGTTTCGCGTCTCCCATGCCCATCGCCCGCGGGGAGCGAACCGCCGCGACGAACAGAGGGCCGCCGTAGGCCAGTCCGCCGGCAAGCCCCCGAGCCGGATCGATGTCGTGGCCGGTGAGGGCGAGTGCCACGACGATCACCGCCAACGCCACCATCGCGGGATAGGTGAGCCTGTTCGGGATGACGCGGCGTCGGAGGTCTGCGGCGGCGGCGGCCACCATCACAGTCAAGAACACCGCGAGCAACGCTCGCACGCCGAACGAGGAGAGCGGCATCGGGGGCCATGGTGAGCTCTCGCGCCGACATGGGCGCGGCCGCCTGAGGCCGGGATGAGTCCACCTCGCCGACGGGAAGCCTACGTCAGCCCTGGTAGCGGTCCACGAGCTCGAGGAACTCGTCGTAGGAATCCGTGAAGGCATGATGTCCTTCCGCGTCGATGACCACGTAGTAGAGGAAGCCCTCGTCGGCGGGCGACAGGGCCGCCTCGATGGAGGCGCGGCCGGGGCTCGCGATGGGCGCGGGGGGAAGCCCGGCGTTCTGGTAGGTGTTGTAGGGGCTCTCCACCTCGCGATCCGTCACGAGGATGGGATCCCAATCCCCCAGGGCGTACTGGACCGTGGCGTCGATCTCCAGGCGCATCCCCTCCCGGAGCCGGTTGTGGATGACGGCCGAGATCTTCGGGCGGTCCTCCTGGAACCGGGCCTCCCGCTCGATCAGCGAGGCCACGATCACCACTTCGTATGGACTCAGCCCCAGGCCCTCCGCGGCGTCCCAGGGGAGGTCCGCGGCCACCGTCTCGAACTGCTCGAGCATCCGCCCTATCACGTCCTGCGCGGTGGCCTTCCTCTCGAACTCGTAGGTGCTCGGGAACAGGAACCCCTCGACGCTCGGGGTGCCCTCCGGCAGGTACGGGGGAAGGGCGAACTGCCCGCTGCGTGCCGCCTCCAGGAAGCCGTCCCGGGAGACCCCGAGCTCCTCCGCCGCCCGGGTCGCCATCTGCTCCAGGCGCAATCCTTCGGGGAACGTGCCCTCGATGCCGCGCGCGAGCAATGGCCCGCCCTCGAGCACGTCCAGCACGTCTCCTGCCGACATGTTCGTCTTGAGGACGTAGTTTCCCGCTGCGAACTCGAGGGAGGAACCGCGGATCTGCGCCATCAGGCGGAATCCCAGCGTCGAGCGGATCACGCCCTTCTGCTCCAGCAGGTCGGCCACCTCCGAGCCGGTCGTCCCCTCGGGAATCGTGAACGTGAGCTCGCGCTGAGGTCCGCCGGAGCCGGTCGCGTAGCGGTAGAACCCACCCACGGCCACCGCGACCGCGATCAGGACCAGGAGCATTGCGACGAGGATGGCCGTTCCGCGGCGGCGTCGATGGCGCTCCGACCGACGCTCCGCCCGGTCCTGGGTCGTCTCGAACATGAGGCAACAGGATATCCCGACCGACCGGGCTCAGCCGGTCGATCGGAACCGGTCCAGATAGGACTGCAGGATGAGCGCAGCCGCCGAGCGGTCGACCACCTGCCGTCGTCTGCGCTCCCTGGCGCCCGCCTCCGCCAGCCTTCGATGGGCCTCCACCGTCGTGAAACGCTCGTCCTCGAGCGTGACGGGGATTCCCAGGGCGTCGCGCAGGGTGGCGGCGAACCGCTCCGCGTGATGGGCGGCCGGTCCCGCCGCGCCCGAGAGGCTGCGGGGATGTCCGAGCACGATTCGCGACACGCCGTTCTGCCGCACGATGGCGGCGATGGCCCGCACGTCCTGGGGGGCTCCCGTTCGAAGGGTGCCGTGCGGCAGGGCGAGGCGACGATCGGGATCCGAGATCGCCACGCCGATCCTGGCGTCGCCGAGGTCCAGGCCGAGGACCCGACCCCGCTCCGAGCGCTCGGCGTCCCCTGTGGCGGCCATGGCGCCGGCCTGGCTAGCGGGTCGAGATCAAGGAGGAAAGCCGCTTCCGGACGTCCCCCAGCGCTTCTGGCAGGGCCTCCACCCTCGACCCTCCTCCGATAGCGAGCGCCGGCTTTCCTCCGGCACGCCCCCCGATCACCTCGGCCGCGCCCTGGATGAGGGCGGGAGCCGTTACGCCCCTTCGAATGAGGTCGTCCGTGCATACGGCGACGAGAAGCGCTCGCTCGCCGTCGGCCGAACCCAGGACGGCCGCGGCCGGCCCCGCCGGCTCCAGGCGCCCCCTGAGCGCGAGCGCCAGCTCCCGGAGCTCCGTCGCCTCCCGCGCTCGCAATCCGGCCACCACGAGGGAGACGCCCTCGACGTCCTCGACCGTGCCGGCCAGTCGTTCGGCCTCGAGCCCGCGGGCGGCCTTGCGCATCGTCCCCAGCTCGCTCTCCAGCTCCTTGATACGGCCCATGGCGTTGCGGATGCGCTCGGGTGCGCGGGCGGCGTCGGCCGGCCCCCCCAGCGCCTCCGTGACCTCCTCCAGCAGACGTCGCTCCACGTTGATCTGGCGGAGGGCGTCCGGACCGACGACCGCCTCCAGGCGGCGGAGGCCCGATCCGATGCTCGCCTCCGACACCAGCCGGAGCAGCGCCACCTGACCGGTGTGATGGACGTGCGTCCCGCCGCAGAGCTCGACCGAGTAGTCGCCGACCTCCACCACCCGTACGAGATCCCCGTACTTCTCCCCGAACAGCGCGATCGCCCCCTGGCTGCGGGCGAACTCGTACGTGGTCTCGTAGGCGCGGACCGGCTCGTCGTCCGCGAGGCGCCGGTTGGCGACGTACTCCATGTCTTCGAGACGGCGCCTGGGCACGGACTCGAAGTGCGTGAAGTCGAACCGCAGGCGGCCGGGAGCGACGAGCGACCCGGCCTGCCGGGCGTGCTCCCCGAGGGACTGGCGGATGGTGTGGTGCAGCACGTGGGTGGCGGTATGGGACCGTGCGGTGGCCTCCCGGCGTTCCTCGTCGACCAGGCCCTCGGCCTGCTCCCCCTGTCGGACCTCGCCCGACTCGACGACGGCCTCGTGCACGATGATTCCCCCCGGCCCCGGCCGCGTGTTCGAGACGCGAAGCGACCCGCCCGCCGTGCGAACGCTCCCCGCGTCGCCAACCTGACCGCCACCCTCGGCGTAGAACGGAGTACGGTCCAGGACCACCCGCACTCGCCGACCTTCGACGGCCACCTCGACCCTGCCCTCGTCCCCGACCATCCCGACGAGGCGCGCCTCCGCCCGCGTCCGCTCGTACCCAACGAACTCGGTGGGACCGGTGGACTGGGCCACGTCTCCGAGGGGGCCCTCCGCGACGTCCCCCTTCTTCGCCGCCCGCTGTGCCCGCCGGCGCTGCTCCTCCATGAGCCGCGCGAACTCCTCCGTGTCGACCGCCAGGCCTTCCTCGGCCGCCAGCTCGATCGTGAGCTGCTCCTGGAACCCAAACGTGTCGTGCAGCTTGAACGCCGCGTCTCCAGGAAGCACGCCGGTGTTCGAGCTCTTCGCCCGCGCTATCTCGCCTTCCAGCAGCGCCATTCCCTGCCGGTACGTCGTCCCGAACCGCTCCTCCTCGGAGGCCGCGACCTGCAGCACGAACGCCTTGTTCTGGACGAGCTCGGGAAACGCCTCCCCCTCCACGTCGACCGTGGCGTCGACGAGCTCGGCCATCACCGGTTGTCCGACCCCCAGGCGACGAGCGTGTGAGACGAGCCGGCGGAGCATCCGCCGAAGGACGTAGCCGCGGCCCTCGTTCGAGGGCACCACGCCGTCGGCTATCAAGAAGGTGGTCGCCCGGCCGTGCTCGGCGATGACGCGCAGGCTCACGTCGGCCTTGGGGTCGCTCTCGTAGCGGATGCCGGTCATTCGTTGCGCCACCTCCAGCTGGGAGGCGAGGAGGTCCGTCTGGAAGACGCTCTCGGCCTTCTGCAGGATGACGCACAGACGCTCGAGGCCGAGACCAGTGTCGATGTTCCGGTTCGGCAGATCACCGGTCACGTTGCCGGCGTCGTCGCGAACGTTCTGAATGAACACGAGGTTCCAGAACTCTAGGTAGCGGTCCTCGTCGACGGCAGGGCCGCCCTCCTCGCCGTGCTCGGGCCCCCGGTCGTAGAAGATCTCCGAGGAAGGCCCGCACGGACCGGCGACCCCCATGTCCCAGAAATTGTCGTCGGCCCCCCGGCGCACGATCCGAGCCGCCGGCACGCCGACCTCGTCGCGCCAGATGCCTTCGGTCTCGTCGTCTGCCTCGAAGATCGTGACCCAAAGGCGCTCGGGATCGAGGCCGAACCCGTCGGTCGAGAGCTCCCAGCCCCACCGGCAGGCCTCCTTCTTGAAGTAGTCCCCGAAGGAGAAGTTCCCGAGCATCTCGAAGAAGGTGCAGTGGCGGTCGGTGTGGCCCACGTTCTCGATGTCCGAGGTTCGGAAGACCTTCTGAACGCTCGCCGCCCGGACGTAGGGCGGCTTCTGCAGGCCCAGGAAGTAGGGCTTGAACTGGTTCATGCCGGCGTTCGTCAGGAGCAGGGTGGGGTCGTTCGGGATCAACGAGGAGGAGGGCACCACTCGATGCCCTCGCTCCTCGAAGAACGAGAGGAACCTCCGCCGGATCTCCGTGCTCTCCACGACGCCAGTGTACCGATGGGCCTCTGGCTCGCTTCCCCTAGTCGGTGCGGCGCTGCCTTACCCGAGAAGGTCGCGCGCCAGCACGTGCCACAGGTCGGTCTGCAGCCGAACCGATTCCTCGTCGATCCGCTCGTCGTCGCCGTGGAACATGGATGTGAACTCGGCGAAGGAGATCCGGTCGCTGTAGAGGCCCGCTCCGTACGCCGTCGCTCCCGCGCGGCGGAAGAACCGGGCGTCGGTGGCGCCGACGGACATGAGGGGGATGGTCGTCGAGCCTGGCGCCAACCGTTCCGTCGCCCGGGTGAGCGCGTCCCAAAGGGGCGTGTCCATCGGCGATGCGGTGGAGGCGTCGTCGCTGTCCGCGGTGATCTCGACCTCGCCGTACAGATCCCCCAACGCCTCTCGAAGGAGGGCGTGGACCTCCTCCCCCGACTGTCCGGGCAGCGTCCTGATGTCGACCTGGAGGTCGACGGAGTCGGGGATGACGTTCGTCTTGACTCCCCCATGGAGCATTGTCGGCGCGATCGTCGTGTGGGTGAGGGCATGGGTAGTCCGCGCCAGGCCGAGGTCGTCCGAGGACTCGAAGAACGACCGCACCGACCCGGGGTCCAGGAGGACGGCGGCGAGGTCCTCCGGCAGGTCCGAGCGCTCGACGAACGCCCGCCATACCTCGTGCAACTGCGTCTCCGGCCGGTGGTCGCTTAGGCGGCGCACGACCTCCGCAGCCTTCACGAGGGCGTTGTCGGTCCGAAGCGGCATGGACGCGTGCCCCGGCGTACCGGAGACCCGGATCGTGCACCAGTAGCTCCCCTTCTCGCCCACCTCGATGGGGAGCTTGGGGCCGCTAATGGAAGGCAGCGGCATGCGGAATCCGCCGGCCTCCGTCACGACGAAGTCCGTCAGGACCGCATCGCGCTCGTGCTCGAGGAGCCACTCGGCGCCGTGGCTCCCGAGGGCCTCCTCGTCCGCCACCGCGAGATAGACGAGGTCTCCGGACGGGCGGAATCCCTCCTCGGCGAGGGCGCGAAACGCGACAGCCATCGAGGCCGTTAGGCTCAGCATGTCGATGGCTCCCCGCCCCCACACCTCCCCGTCGACGAGCTCCCCCCCGAAGGGATCGCGCCGCCAGCGATCCGGATTGACCGGCACCACGTCGGTGTGACCCATGAGGAGCAGCGAGGGGGCGTGCGCGTGCCGGCCCTCGATCCTCGCGACCAGGTTCCCGCGTCCCGGGACCGCCTCGTAGGTCTCCATGTCCGCGCCCGAGCCTTCCAGGAACGAGCGCAGGACCTCCACGCTGCGGCTCTCGCCGCCGGAGTCGCGAGTGCCGTCGTTGACGCAGGCGTTCCGGATCAGGTGCCGGAGGAGGTCGACCGTCCGCCGCGGATCGGCCATCCGCTCACTCCGGGAGCGAGGACCGGATCTCGGCCTCCCGGTCCGCCATCCCCGCACGGAACTCTCTCGCGACCTCTCCCATCAGCGAGCCGGCGTCCTTGACCGTCTGGCCGGCCTGCCGGCCGAGGTTGGCGGGCGCCAGACGTTCGCGCTGCCGCTTCGTCCATCTGGAGGCGAGCACCGCGACTGTCGCGCCGGCCCCGAGCCCCAGGGCGATCCAAAACCCGCGCCTCATGATCACTTGTCCTTTCGGACCCGACGGAGAGCCCGCGAGATGCCGGCGCCGAACGCCGCCACCCTGATGAGCGGGCTGGAGACCGTCTGCTCCACAACGGAGGTCAGCCGCTCGGCGCTCCGCGCCATGTGACCGGCCGACTCGAGGAGGCCGTCGGCGCGGTCGAGCTCACGGTTCACCGACTGGACGGTCGTCTTCACCTCGCCGAGAAGCGGGACCGTCCCCTCACGGATGCCGTCGAGGAGCATCTTCACGGATTCGAGCACCCGAAACAGGTTGATCATCACCAGGGCCAGAGCAAGGACCAGGACCGCCCAGAATCCCGCGGCGATGATGGCCGCCACGCCTCCTGCACTGATCGCGACCATCGTTTCTCCTCTCCAGGCCGGTCATTTCGTCGGCGATGCGGGCGGACCTTCTCCCCACCGCGCTCACGTCCGGCGACGAATCATACCGAGGGCGGCCGGTCCTCAACCCCGTCGTCCTTCTCCCCGGCGCCCTCCTCTCCCTCCCCGGACGGCCGGTAGTACCGATGGCCCTCGTAGGTGGCGGGTCGGTATTCCTGGGGGACCCGGTGGCCGGGAAAGCTGTGAGGATAGCGATATCCCTTGCCGTGACCGAGGCGGGCGGCGCCCGGGTAGGAGGCATCGCGCAGGTGCAGGGGCACCGGGTCGCTGGAACGGGCGTCCTCGATGGCCTTGCCGAGGGCCTCGATCACGCTGTTCGACTTCGGGGCCCGGGCAAGGTACAGGGCCGCCTCCGCGAGGTTCAGCCGGGCCTCCGGCATCCCCACGTATTCCACGGCGTGGGCGGCGGCCGTGGCGATGACCAAGGCGCGGGGATCGGCCAGTCCCACGTCCTCGGAGGCCAGGACGACCATGCGGCGAACGATGTAGCGGGGATCCTCGCCCGCTTCCACCATCCGGGCGAGCCAGAACAGCGCGGCGTCCGGGTCGGAGCCTCGGACGCTCTTGATGAACGCGGAAATGACGTCGTAGTGGGCATCGCCCTGCCGGTCGTACACGATCGCCTTCTTCTGCACGGCCTCCTCCGCCTCCTGGAGGCCGACTTCCTTCCGCCCCTCCGCCTCCGCGGCCAGGACCGCGGCCTCCAGGCCGGTGAGAGCGATCCGGGCGTCGCCGCCGGCGATCTCGGCGAGGTGCCCCAGCGCCTCGTCCGTGAGCAGGACACCGGTGGCGCCGAGACCACGCTCGGCATCGGCCAGCGCCCGTTCGAGCAGGCTCCGCACCTCCCCGGGAGCGAGCGGCTCCAGACGGAGGAGCAGGCAGCGCGACAGCAGAGGCGAAACGAGCGAGAAGTAAGGGTTCTCGGTGGTGGCCCCGATGAACGTGATCCGTCCCTCCTCCACCGCCGGGAGCAGGACGTCCTGCTGCGCCTTGCTCCATCGGTGGACCTCGTCGACGAACAGGACGATCGGGATCAGGCTGTCCTTCGCCCTGGCCATTACCTTGCGGGCGTCCGCAACGCCCGATGCGACGGCCGACAGCTGGGAGACCTCCCCGCCCACCGCCCCCGCCAGGAGATAGGCGAGCGTCGTCTTCCCGCTCCCGGCGGGACCCCACAGGACGACCGAGGGCAGGTGTCCGGATTCCGCCAGCGTCGTGAGCGGCTTTCCCGGCCCGATGAGGTGCGCCTGCCCCGCCACCTCCTCGAATGCCCGCGGCCGCATCCTGGTCGCGAGCGGCGGGGAGCTCATCCTCCGCCTCAGGGTCGGTCGGTGGGCTTGGCGAGGCGCATACCCAGCTCTTCGAGCTGTTGCGCCGAGGGGACCGAGGGGGCGCCGGTCAGAAGCTCCAGACCCGACTGCGTCTTCGGGAACGCGATGACGTCCCGGACGTTGTCCCGCCCCGTGAGCAGCATCACGATGCGGTCGAGCCCGAAGGCGATCCCGCCGTGGGGCGGCACGCCGTACCGGAACGCGCGCAGCAGGTGGCCGAACTTCTCCTCGATCTCTTCCGGCGACAGGCCCAGCACCTCGAACACCTTCTGCTGGATGTCCGGCCGGTGGATCCGGATGCTCCCTCCCCCCAGCTCGATCCCGTTGAGCACCACGTCGTACTGGCGCGAGCGCGCGCTCCGGGGATCCAGGTCGTCCGAGGCCGGGGCGGTGAAGGGATGGTGGACCGAGACCCACTTCCCCTCCTCCTCGCCCCACTCGAACAGCGGCATGCGGTCCACCCACAGGAACTCCCACCGGCCCAAGGGCACCAGGTCCAGCCGCTGCGCCATGAGCCTGCGAAGCCCATCGAGGGCAACCGACACCCGGGAGGGCTGGTCGGCCACGATCAGGACCAGGTCCCCGTCCCTCGCCCCGGTCGCTTCGCAGACGGCCCGGATCTCCTCCACCGCGAGGTGTTTCTCGACCGGTGAGCGGACCTCGGCTCCCCCGGCGACGGCCATCCATACCAGGCCCGCCGCTCCCCGTGACCTTGCCTCCTGCACCAGGCCGTCGAGCTCCTTCCTGGACCAGCCGGCGGCCCCGGGAGCGGCGAAGCCCTTCACCCGTCCTCCGCCCTCGACCTGGGAGGCGAAGGCCCGGAAGCCGCTTCCGGCGAAGATGTCCGAGAGGTCGGCGAACAGCATCCCGTAGCGCGTGTCCGGCCGATCGGTCCCGTACCGGCCGATGGCCTCGTCGTAGGGCATCCTGGGAAATGGTGTGGCGATGTCCACGCCGAGCACGTCCCGCCACACCCGGACGAACATCTCCTCGATCAGCCCGAAGATGTCCTCCTCGACTAGGAACGACATCTCCACGTCGAGCTGCGTGAACTCCCAGTGCCGGTCGGCCCGAGGGTTCTCGTCCCGCAGGCAACGCACGATCTGGTAATAGCGGTCGATCCCGCCCACCATGAGCAGTTGCTTGAACTGCTGAGGCGACTGTGGCAGCGCGTAGACCTTCCCGCGTTGCAGGCGCGATGGGACCAGGAAGTCCCTGGCTCCCTCGGGCGTGCTCTTCGTGAGCATTGGCGTCTCGACGTCGACGAACCCTCGCTCGTCGAAGAACGAGCGGATCGTCGCGACGATCGTGTGGCGCTGCATCAGAGTCGCGGTCATCTCCGGCCTGCGCAGATCGAGGTACCGGTACGTCAGGCGAAGGGCCTCCTCGGCCTCCACGCGGTCCTCCACCTGGAAGGGTGGGGTCTCGGCCTCGGAAAGGACATCGATTCGCGTCGCGGCGACCTCCACCTCCCCCGTCGGCAGGTTCGGGTTCGCCGTTCCCTCGGGGCGCACGCGGACCTCGCCGACGACGCGGACCACCGACTCGGGGCGGACGCCCGAGGCCAAACGGTGGACCTCCGGGGCCTCCTGGGGATGGGCCACGACCTGGACCACCCCATCGCGGTCCCTAAGGTCCAGGAACACCACGCCGCCATGGTCGCGCCGTCGCGCCACCCACCCCGCGAGCTCGACGCGCGCGCCCGCGTCCTCCGCCCGCAGTGCCCCGCACATGTGGGTTCGGCCGCCGGGAAGCCTCCCTTCCATCCGGCTCATGCCGACGTCTCGCTCTGCGAATGGATCCACGCCGCCGCGTTACTCAGCCCGAGCTCCTCCTGGTGTCCATCGGACAGCCGGCGAAGGGTCACCGTTCCGGCGCCGGCTTCCTTCTCTCCGACGATCGCGGCGAAGCCCGCACCGCTGCGGCCGGCCATGCGGAGCTGAGCCTTGAGCGGCCTTGGCTCGAAGCCGGAGGCGGCGGAGATGCCAGTCTCGCGAAGCGTTCGAACGACCCGGCTCGCCCACTCCCGAGCCGCGTCCCCAATCGCGACCACGAAGCACCGTGGCACGCCGCCCACCGCCTCGGCGACGCCCTCGCCGTCCTGCGCCAGCATCACGCGGTCGAGCCCCATCCCGAAGCCGACGCCCGGCGTGGGCGCCGCGCCCATCGCCTCCGCGAGGCCGTCATAGCGCCCCCCGCCGCACACGGTTCGCTGCCCGGGCGAGAGCTCGCCGCTCCCGAACTCGAAGGCCGTACGCGTGTAGTAGTCGAGGCCCCGGACGAGCGTCGTATCGAGCACGTGGGGCACCGATTCGCCCTCGAGTCCGCTTCGGACTCCCGCGAAGTGCTCCCGACAGGGATCGCACAGCCTGTCCGAGATCTTCGGCGCGCCCGAGGAGACGGCGACGCAGGCGTCGTCCAAGCAGTCGAGGACCCGAAGGGGGTTCTCCTGGAACCGGGTCCGGTGCTCGTCGACAAGACGGTCCCGGTTGGCCTCGAGGTAGGACGAGAGCTCCCCGCGGTACGCCGGCCGGCACCGCTCGTCGCCGATGCTGTTGATCCGCAGGTCGAACCGCGAGAGTCCGCGTTCGCGAAGGAACGTGTCGGCGAGCGCGATCACCTCGACGTCGCCCCCGGGATCCGTGGTTCCGATCACCTCGACCCCGAAGACCCTGAACTCCCGGAGCCTTCCCGCCTGTGGCCGGCCGTAGCGCCACTCCGGCTCAATGTAATAGGCCTTGAACAGTGGGGGCAGCTCGTGGGCCTTCGCGAGGTAGGCCCGCATCACCGGGGCGGTCCCCTCCGGACGCAACGTCAGCGAGCGCCCCGAGCGGTCCTCGAACGTGTACTTCTCCTTGCGGACGACATCGCTCGACTCGCCTGACGTGGCGGTGAAGAGCTCGGTCGGCTCGAGGATGGCGGTCTCCACGTACGAGTAGCCATAAAGCTCGGCGAGGGCTCCCGCGGCGCGATACAGGCGGAGCATCCGGTCGGACCCCGGGGGCAGGAGATCGGACGTCCCCCGGGGAGGCTGGAGGTCCACGGACTCAGGCCAGCGCCTGCAGGTACGGGTTCGTCGCCCGCTCGATGGCCACGGTGGTCGGCAGCTGGTGTCCGGGGTAGACCTCCAGCTCGTCGGGGAAGGTGAGGAAGCGCCGGAGGCTTCGCGACATGGCCTTCGGAGACGAGTTCGGGAAGTCATACCGACCGACGGTCCCGCGGAAGACGAGGTCGCCCGTGAACACCAGGTCCTCCGTTCGGAAGCAGACGCTTCCCGGCGTGTGGCCGGGCGTGTGGACCACCTCGAGGTCGAAACCCGCAAGGGAGAGGACGTCGCCGTCGGAGATCGTGCGAACATCGGCCGGGCGCCCGACCGCGAAGGCCCCCCCGGCGCCCCACGCCTCAGGGTCCGAGAGCGCGAGCTCGTCCTCCTTGTGGATGTAGAAGGGAAGCTCGGCGCCGCAGAGCTCGGCGCCGGCGCCGACGTGATCGTAGTGGCCGTGAGTGGCGAGGACGGCCACGGGGCGCTTCCCCGCGGCGCGCAGCAGCGAGCGCACGCGATCCGCAGAGAACCCGGGGTCCACGACGATCGCTTCCTCGCTTCCCTGGCCGGCGAGGAGCCAGCAATTCGTGGCGTACGGGTTGTCGGAGAAGGCTTCCAGGTACATTGGCGGCCAATCGTATCAGCGGCCCCCATGGGACCTTGCGGCGGGATCCTCCGGCGCGACGGAGAAACGGTCCTCCAGCAGGATGGTCACGGGCCCGTCGTTCACGAGCTCGACCTCCATGTGCTCGCGGAAGGCCCCCCGCTGCACGGCCACGCCCATCGACTCGAGGGCGACGGCGAACCGCTCCACGCTGCCTTCCGCCTCTTCGGACGGCGCGGCGGCGGCCCAGGAGGGACGGCGGCCCCGGCGCGCGTCACCGTACAGCGTGAACTGCGCGACGACCAGGACGGCTCCCTCCACGTCCAGCAGGGAACGGTTCATCCTTCCCCCGTCGTCCTCGAAGATCCGAAGGCCGGCCACCTTCCCGGCCAGCCAGCGCTCCGCGTCCCCCGAACGGTCCCGGTCCGTCCGGCCGACGCCCACCAGGGCGACGAGTCCCCGCCCGATCTCCGCCACGGGAGCGCCGCGGACGCGGACCGCGGCCCGCGAGACGCGCTGCAGAACGAGCCGCAACCCGCTCAGCCGGGCGTTAGACGGTAGGCGTCGAAGACACCGTCGACCTTCTTCACCGCGGACAGGATGCTCGACAGGTGCGCGATGTCCGCCAGCTCGAAGGTGAACCTGATAGTGGTGATGCGATCCTTCCCCGTGTGCGAGCTCGCGGCCAGGATGTTGACGTGCTGGTCGCTCAGGACGGTCGCAACATCGCGCAGCAGCTTCTGGCGATCGAGAGCCTCCAGCTGGATCGAAACCGCGAACGACGTCGGACGGCCGGCGGCCCAGGAGACCTCGATGAAGCGGTCGGGCTCCTTGCCCAGAGCGAGTACGTTCGGGCAGTCCGTCCGGTGAACGGACACACCGTGCCCCCGGGTGACGAACCCGACGATCTCGTCGCCGGGCACGGGAGTGCAGCATCGGGCCAGGTTCACCCACACGTCGCTCCGTCCCTGGACGACGACTGGCTGGATCTGCTCCCGGCCGAGGCGGACGGGCCGCGCGGCCGGAATCTCCTCCGCCTCCTCCTCCACCTCCTCGGAGACGAGGCGCGTGATCCTCGACACGACCGACTGCGGCGATACCTGGCCCTCGCCGATCGCGACGTACAGCGACTCGAGGGTCGGGTACTTCAGATCGGAGGCAACCCGGGACATCACCTCGTCGGAGGAGAGCCGCACGACGGGCAGAGAATGCCGGCGCATGGCCCGCTGGAGCAGGTCCCGGCCGGTCTCCATCGCGTCCTCCCGACGCTCCCGCGAGAACCACTGCCGGATCTTGGTCCGGGCCCGAGGCGACCGAACGATCGCGAGCCAGTCCCGCTTCGGGCCGGCGTCGGCCGCCTTGGACGTGAGGACGTCCACCGTCTCGCCGGTCTGCAGCTCGTAGTCGAGCGGCACGAGGCGACCCCCCACGCGAGCTCCCATGCAGCGGTGACCAACCTCGGTGTGGATCGCGTAGGCGAAGTCCACCGGGGTCGAGCCGGCGGGGAGGTTCACCACGTCGCCCTTCGGCGTGAACACGAAGACCTGGCCCGCGTACAGGTCGATCTTCAGTCCTTCCATGAACTCGCGGGGATCGGACATGTCCTGCTGCCACTCGATCATCCGGCCGAGCCACGCCAGCTCCGCCTGCTCGTCAGAGGCCTTCCGCCCGCTTCCCTTGTACCGCCAGTGCGCGGCGATCCCGTACTCGGCGGTCGAGTGCATCTTGTGCGTCCGGATCTGCAGCTCCAGCGGGCGGCCCTCCGGACCGATGACCGTCGTGTGCAGCGACTGATACATGTTGAACTTGGGCATCGCGATGTAATCC
>JACDCJ010000226.1 GCA_013817655.1 Actinosomnolentus pattersoniae (SeqCode) | reverse complement strand
CGCGGCTGGCGCCCTCGTGCTCATGATCACGTCGGCCCGGCGCGGCTCGCTCCGGCGGTTGCCCCGATCGCTCCGCCCGGGCGCACCGAGCGGGGACGGATCTGCGGCAGGCGCCGTCAGCGGGCTTCGGCTCGGATTCCTGCAGGGCCGCCTTCGACGAGGTACCCGAACCGTTCTCGAAAGGCCGAGGGCTCCATCCCAGCAGCCGCTGCGATCGAGCGCAGCGCTTCCGGATCCGACAGGTCCTCCTCCTTGAGCCGGATCATGTACTCGGTCGCCACGCGGTAGGAGGCGCTCTCGACGTCGACACCCCGGATGCGGGGCCGGCCCGTTTCTGGATCGGTGAACGTCCCGAAGGGCAGCGGCGCCAGGTGCCCCTCGTGCATGGTGATCATCGCGCCCACCTCTTGCCCCCCCTCCTCTCGCAGCCGCCGGATGTAGTCGAACGCGCCGAAGCCCAGGTCCCGCGTGTACTCGATGTCGAACGGGATCGGCGGCGCGCAGCGCAGCTCATAGCCGATGTTCTTCGGTTCGATGGTGACCCTCTCCCCTCGCTCGCGAAAGCGCTCTTTGACCAGATGGGCGAGCAGGGTGTGGAGCTCGAGCTCCGCCAGGCGGATGTGACCGTGCTCGTCCCGCTCGACGTCCCGCAGGACGAGTTCGAGGTCCTCATCCGCCAGCAGGAGCGCGAGGCCCTCGGCCAGGACGGCCACGCCGAAGGGGCGGCCATGGGCGATGCGCTTCAGCATGGCCGCCTCGAGCAGGTCGACCAGGTGGGACAGACGCACCGGCCGGTCCTTCGGGAACTCCTCGGCGATGACGGCGAGCGTCGCCCCGGCGGCCTTCGCGATCCCCAGGGCGAGGTGTCCCGCCGAGCGACCCATGGCCACCACGAAGTACCACCGCTTCGTGGTGATGGCGTCGGTCATCAGGTTGTTCACCAGCTCGACGCCCACGTGACGTGCGGTCTGGAAGCCGAACGTGGACTTCCCGCCCGGGAGGGGAAGATCGTTGTCGATGGTCTTGGGGACGTGGGCTACCAGGAGCGATCCGCGGGCGGCCGCGGCCAGGCGAGAGGCGGAATGGGCCGTGTCGTCCCCACCGATGGTCACGAGCGCGTCGATCCCCATCGCGCGAAGCGCCGCCCGGCAGTTCGTGAGCCGCCACTCGGGATCCTCGGCGCCCTCGTCCCGCACGGTTGGGTTGGCGCGCGAGGTGAACAGGATCGAGCCTCCCAGCACGTGGATGCGGGAGACGTCGCGGATGGAGAGCCCACGGAAGTGCTCGGACGAGCCCTCGATGAGGTGTTCGAACCCGTCGAGTATCCCGACGACGTCCCACCCCGAGTTGATGGCCTCGATGGTCGCGGCGGAGATTACCGAGTTGATCCCGGGCGCGGGTCCGCCGCCGCACATGATGCCGAGCCGGGGGCGCCTGTGTTCCATACTGGTTCGCTTCCGCCTTCGGGGTTGGGACCAACCATACCGTGAGCATCCTTTCTATCGACGCCGGCACGACCGGGGTGACCGCCCTGGTGGTGGACGAAGCCGGTCGCGCGCTGGGGAAGGGCTACCGGGAGTTCCCGCAGGCGTTCCCGCGCCCCGGATGGGTGGAGCACGACCCCGGGCACTGGCGATCCGCGACCCTGGGCGCCTGTCGCGAGGCATGCGCCGCGGCGGCGATCGAGCCGGGAAGGCTCGCGGCCATCGGCATCACCAATCAGCGAGAGACGACCGTGCTCTGGGACCGGACCACGCTGAGGCCGGTCCATCCAGCCATCGTGTGGCAGGACCGCCGGACCGCACCCCTGTGCGACGTCCTTCGGGAGGAGGGCTGGGAGGCGGCGGTCCACCAGCGGACCGGCCTCGTTATCGACCCCTACTTCTCCGCAACGAAGGTCGCCTGGCTGCTCGAGAACGTGCCGGGGGCTCGGGAGGACGCCGAGGCCGGCAGGCTCGCCTTCGGAACCGTCGACTCGTACCTCCTGGCGTGGCTCACCGGAGGCGCCGTCCACGCGACGGACCGGACGAACGCGTCACGGACCATGCTCTTCGACATCTCCCGACTCGCTTGGGACGACGAGCTCCTGGAT
>JACDCJ010000105.1 GCA_013817655.1 Actinosomnolentus pattersoniae (SeqCode) | reverse complement strand
GGCCGCAACCGACCGGTCTCCCTCTGGGGAGCGGCTTTGCTACGGTTCGGGCGTGTAGAGCCTTCTCGCGAGAACACGAAGGAGGAGCCCATGGCCACGCGCGAGATCCGGGTTGACTACTCCGTCCCTCTCGCTTCCCAGCCAGAGACGGGGCACAACCGGTGGCACCCCGACATCCCTCCGGTGGTCCGCTGCCAGCCCGTGGACGAGGTCGTGTTGGAGACGCGGGACGCCTTCGATGGGCAGATCACTCCGGGCACCATGCCCGAGCAGGTCGGCATGCTGAACCTCGCCGTCGTGCATCCCCTCACGGGTCCCGTGTTCGTGGAGGGGGCCGAGCCGGGGGATCTCCTCGTCGCCGAGGTCCTGGAGGTCGCACCGCCGCCGTTCGCCTACACCGTCCAGGTTCCGGGGTTCGGGTTCCTGCGGGACGAGTTCCCCGACCCGTACATCGCCAAGTGGGAGATCGCCGAGGGATGGGCAATCTCTCCAGACCTGCCGCGAATCCGGATCCCGGGGGCCCCTTTCATGGGGACGATCGGCCTGGCCCCTTCTCGAGAGCTGATGGCCGAGATCGTCGCCCGAGAGAGCGAGACCCTCGATCGCGGCGGCTTCGTCCTACCGCCGGATCCCACGGACGCCGTGCCGGCGGACGAGCCCATCGCCTCCGAGGCCCTGCGGACGATCCCTCCCCGGGAGAACGCCGGCAACGTCGACATCAAGCATCTGGCCGCTGGGACCCGCCTGCTGATGCCGGTGTGGGTGGAGGGCGGCCTGTTCTCGGCCGGCGACGCCCACTTCGCCCAGGGGGACTGCGAGACGTGCGGCACGGCGATTGAGATGAACGCCACGCTGCGGGTCCGGTTCGACCTGCGCAAGGGGCTGGCGGCGGGGCGCGGGATCCGGGACCTGCAGTTCGAGCGGGACGACTACCTGGTGCCGCCCGAGTACCAGGCTCCCCGGCGGTTCTTCGCGACCACGGGACTCTCCGTGCGCAAGGACGGCCGCGGAGAGTCCGAGGACGTCACGGTCGCGGCCCGCAACGCGTTGCTCAACATGATCGACCACCTAGTGGCCGAGTACGGATACAGTCGCCAGCAGGCATATGCGATCTGCAGCGTCGCGGTCGACCTCAAGATCAGCGAGGTGGTGGACGTGCCGAACTTCGTTGTGTCGGCGTTCCTGCCCCTGGAGATCTTCGAATCCTGAGTCCCCCGAGCCTCGAGGCCGGCGGTTCCGAGCTATCGCTCCTGCTTCGTGAGCCGAGCCGCGCTCCTCCGTAGCGGCGGGAAGTCCACGAGGAGTCCCTCCGCTTCCACCTGGAAGAGCGCCTCGGCGCGCGTAAGCCCGGGCAGGCGCCGTCGACCCAGGTTTCGGAACCTGACGCCGGGCGGCAACGAGCCCTCGACGGCGGCTCTGGACTCGCCGGAGACGACGATTTGGCCGCCGTGGGCCACCGAACATACACGGGCCGCGGTATGGACCGACAGACCGATGTACCCGGTGTCGGTGAGGGTAGGACGACCGCTGTGGATGCCGGCGCGGACCCTGCACTCGAGGCCCTCGGGCCATGTCCGCTCCCCGAGCGTTCGCTGGACGGCCACGGCCGCATCGATGGCCGCCGCCGCGCGCTCGAAGACCGCGAAAAACTCGTCGGCCCGGACGTCGACCTCACGCCCGCCGGCCCGCAGCACGGCTTGGCGGACCGTGCTCCGGACGTCGTTCAGCAGGCCCGCGTAACGGTCGCCCAGTTGCCTGAGGAGCGCGGTGGAGTCCTCGATGTCGGTCAGGAGGAAGGTCACGAAACCCGTGGGCAGCGTGGCTGCATCAGTGGACCGGGCCTGGATCTCGCCGTGGAGACTCTCCCTCTCGACGACGAAGCGCACTGCTTCCAGGACGGTCTCGGTAAGGTCCGGATCATCGAGGGCGGCGGGATCGTGCACGAGCGCCGTCATCGGCCGGCCCTTGCGCTCGAGGTAGGTCACCGCGCGCTCTTCCTGCTCCGCGGGGATCGGGACCGGCCTGCCGGTGCCGTCCAGGTACGCTCCCGCCGACTCGGACCAGTGCAGGACGGCCAGCGTCGCGTCCCGCAGGGCGCTTCGCAGTTGATGCTCGAGCTCGCCTGGCGCCCCCATCCGACCCAACTCGATCACCAGGCGACCGGCCGCGGCGTGCCGTTGCTCGGATCGCAGCTGGCCGGTGATGAATCCTACCGGCACGATGCCGTACTTCTTGGCGGCGTTCAGCAGTCGCACGCGGGCGCGCTCCCGGGCCGCGTCGTTCTCGAAGGAGACCCGGGCGAAGCGGGCGAGCGCGTTCCGCACGTGCGCCTCGTCGTGGATCGGCAGGCGCCGCCTCCCGCGCGAGTCGACGTATGCGAACGCGCTGTCCGGGAGGCTCGCCCGTTCCCTGGCGCTGAGCTTCGGCATGCTGCCGACAATAAACCGGAGCCCCGACGGCCAGACAACCCCCGACCTCCGATAGCTGATCGGCCGGGTTCGGTAATGAGGCGCACACGCGAGGCCCCGTCCGTCCGTGGGGGCTACAGGCTGAGCGTCCCGTGGGGCAGCGGCACCAGGGAACGCGCGAGGTCGATCATTTCGTCGAAGGAGAGGTCGTGGCTTGTGAGCTCCACGTGGGTCCCTTCGCGTTGAAGCCGAAGCATCCTCAATGCCGGGTCCATCCGGCGGTCCTCGCCCACCATCACCTCGTCCTTCTCGCGCCAGCTGACCCAATCAAGGGGGGGCATCGGCTGCGCGGACTCGAGGAGCGACAAGCTGCCGCGCCGTGATGCATCGGACGAGGTGTAGGCGATTTGAACCGATTGGGGAACCCGCCCCCTCGACCGTTCGGGGGTCATCCACACTTCCACCTGATCGGCTGAGGGTCGCTGTGGTACGAAGACAGTAAAGGGAACAGCACCGGGAAGCTCCTCGAGAAGGAGCGAGCGGTCGGACATCATCGTCTCGAAGGCCGCCCTTGTTGGAGGAGCGAGCTCGAACGTGGCCTCGGGCAGATCCTCGTCGAACGACACGTCCCGCATCTCGAGCACGCGGACGGGTCGGTCGCGCAGGCGCGCCTCGCTCCTCAGGAGGATCCCCCGCTCCGCATCGACGATGAGCTCGTAATCGTCGCCCGAGCCGATGCCGTGCAGCGCGAGCGGACCCTCATCGTCTTCGTCGCTCGCCACCGGCACGGCCCGGACAGCGAACGCCGCCCGTCCCAGAGCGGTGGTTCGGCCACGAACGAAGAGATTCGCGCACGACAGGATGCGGGCCGGAGCGATCAGCGCTTCGCCCGAACCCGTCCCGTGTGTGCTGTTCTTCCGCCCTCCATTCGTCTGCGCCCCCCACGACGGCGACCAGCTCCACCAAGTGTCGCCCCGAATCACGACCGCCACCGTCTCCCCGCCCGCCTCGAACTCGGAGCGAACCTTGCCGGGTGCCAGCCACAACTTCCACGTTTCCTCAGAGGTTTCAGAGCGACGGCCCCCCGCGGGGACCCCGGGATCGCGGGCCGAGAACGACAGCACCTTCGTGGACGAGCGTTGGGGATGACGTCGGAGGAACGCATCGAGGTGCCCTGCCTCGTCTCGCCATTCCCGGCCCTCGGCTCTGAGCGTCCTCCACCGAAGATCGGACGTGTGCATGAGCTCGAGGATCTCCCCCACCTCGCTCATTCCCCGGCTCCGAGCGAAACCGCCACCTCGATGACGGTCTCCGCTGGAAGATCGGAGTCGATCTGGGCCAGGGTGCCATTGCGATCGATCGCGGCGCTGACGGACCGGAACCCAGCGCCCCGGGCCTCCCTCACCCGTACCGTCACTTCGCCCTGGGAGACCTCCCGCCAGTCGGGTGATGCGGGCGCCGACTCCACATCGGGACCCTGCCGTAGGTGAAGGAAGTATCGAATCCCGGGGACGATGACCCAGGAAAGGCCGACCCAGACGGGGGGGATCTCCGGGCTGATGAGACAGCGGGTAAGGCGGGCGCCCTCGGGGAGGACGGTGGGGAGGAGGATCGGGAACGGCACGGTTGCGCGGGCCTCCTCGAGGCTGACCTCCCGCGGCCGGACAGTTACGTCACGGACGGGTTCGCCCCGCCGGGCGAGGGGGCCGAACACCCCGTCGCCGAAGTCTTCGTCGAAGGCCACCTCGGTGACATCGAGCTGAGGACCCCGCAGAACGATGCCGCGCTGCAGGTCGATCGCGACATCGAACGGCTCTGTGGAACTCCACCATCTCGCGTGCTCGCTCTCCTGGCGAGGCCGCGCCCGAAGCGTGGCCGCGGGCCGTCCCGCTATGACGTCGTCTCCAAGGATCTGAAGGATCGCCGAGGAGAGCAGCGCCCGCGACTGCAGGATCTGCAAGATCGACGAGTTGAAGCCAACCTGGACGCTCTCGTCGCCGTTGTTCGTCTCGACCTTTCCGTTCGGAAGACGCATCCACCAGCCAGCGTCCGCCCGCACCGTCACGAGCGAGCCCCCCCGATGCGCCTCCTCGGTGCGAACGTGGCGCGGCCCCGCCCACCACAGGCGCCAGTCCCTGCCGTGCGAGCGACCGGAGGCCCGGACGGTGCGAAACCGACGGCGACTTTCGTAGATGGTCTCGAGGACATCTGCGAGCCTCTGCCTTGTCACGAAAACATGCTACGTCGCTGATCCCAAGCTCTTGTCTGCCGTCACCGGCCGCTACTCCGCCGAGACGAAGGTGAGGCTGCTAGCCACGGCGGAGCCCCAGACCCTGCTTGCCTCGCTCGACCCGTGGAAGCCCACGCCGTAGGTGTGGTCTCCCACCGTCCACACCAAGACGAGATGATTGGCAAAAATGCTGCCGATGTTCGACGGGGAAACCCGAAACCACTCACCCCGAACTGCCCCCACCCGTTCGGTCCCCTCCGGGATCAGCTTCCCCGGCGGGCCATGGTAGATGAACCTTTCGGGGTCAAGAGCGACGGGGGAAGCTTCGATGACGAGATGCCCCTCTCCGGTTGAAGTCCGCAGAGAGGGCTCCTCCGTCGGGAACACGGCGGCGATCACGCTCGGCGGGGCGGCCGTGAGGGATTGGCCGATTGGCGCGGCGCTCATAGAAGCCGAATTCGAGCGGCGAGCTTCGACTGTGGGGATCGAAGACGCCTCGCGGACCGACCTACATGCGATTCCCACCAAGATGCAGAGCGCCATCAATGGTGGCCACCGAAACCCGTTCACTCCTTGACAGACGGATCGGTCCGTCAAGAGGTTCGGTGGAGGCCGAGTCGGGCAGCGTGGACCGCTCCAGCCACCAGGCGCCGGACACGGGGGACGGCTGGCCGAGGAAGACCGCTCGGACTAACACGGACGGCGAACGGAATCGCTTGCCAGCTCGTCTTCTTCTCGATGATGAAGTGGGAGTTCAAGCAGACACGAACGACGACGGGAGAGCCTAGAGAATGCGACGACCGGCGAGGGTAGCCGCCATTCTGGTCGCTCTGGCCGTCACCGGGTCGCTGGTCTACTTCGGCCTGGTCGTGAGCTCGACTCCGGCAACGAGGCTCACCGAGCCGGCGACTCCGGTATCGAGGCTCACCGAGCCGGCGACTCCGGCGGACGCTGGCTCGAGTGCCGTCGTTCCTGAGGGAAGCCTCCTGATGGCCTCCCCCGGATGCAGGAGCAGGCTCGTCTCCAAGGAAGGCGAACAGGATCTCGGGTACACATATGCTCACGAGGTCTCGCCCGACGGCTCCCTCATCCTAGCCGCCAGGGGCCGCATCCCCAGAGGGTGTCATAGGGATCTGGAACTCCTCGTACTCAACCCTTCGACCGGAAGGACGACCTCGATCGCTCGAGCAGGACCGAACGAGATCCTGAACGATGCGGCCTGGTCCCCAGACGGTTCTCAGGTCGCCTACCTGGTGTCGACCCATCGAGGCGACCCCCTCGAACCTGGCAACGGCCAGCCGCTTTCGACCAGGGCCTGTGTGGTCGAGCTCGGAACCAGAGTGAGCCGCTGCTTCCCCAAGGTCCACGCCTACTTCTTCGATTGGGCACCAGACGGCGCGACCCTGGTCGTTGACACCGCGGAGGACATTCGTCTGATCGACATCGCCAACGGTGACCTCTCGCTGTTGGTCCCTCCGGACGGAGGAAAGAGCGGAGGACCCGCTCTGGCGAAGGCCGGCCTGGGGCGGCCAGGCCAATTCACCCTGACGAAATGGTCCTCTTCCGGACGGTACCTGGCCACGCTGGTGTTCCTCGACGGTGGCACCGAGTCCGCCTTCGTGGTCCCCATGGTCTTCACATCTACCGGCGACTTCGTGGCCCTGGGTCAACCGAGCACCGAGTTCGCAGAGTGGTTCGAATGGTCCCCTGTTGAGGACGTCCTCGCCTACACGCAGGGGCGAGCCCCGTACCTGATCACCGACGTGTATCTCCTCGATCCACGGACCGGCGCAGAGTCGCTCCTGGTTTCAAGCGACGGCCGAGACTATCCGACCATTCGAGGGCTGGAGTGGAGCCCAAGCGGGCGCTGGCTGGCGCTTGCGCCGTTGTCGCCCGATCGGAGAGACGTCTTGATCATCGACAGGGATGGGGTAGAACGAGGACGATTGCCGTCGACAGTACTAAGAGAACCCCTGCGCGATTGGGGACGATAGGCGTGTCGTCCGTGCCTGAGAGGAGTAGCCCGAAGTCAGGCCCGGTCAGTGCGCAGCGGTCCCTCGACCATGCTGTTCTGCTTGAAGTACTTGATGCCGGCCAGGAAGAACCTGCACCCAAGTCCCAAGAAAGCTATCACCAACACACCTAGGCCCAGACTCAGCAGGCCCGCGACCCCATTCACGTTCACCATCCCCCTCACTCCCCTCGACAGCTGAATTCTCTTGCCCAGCGAACTCTTCTTACGCTGCAGTGCGGGATGGGTCAAGCGATCTCGAAGCTAATGCCGGCCCTCGCTATTCGCCTCCGGAGGCCGGTGGTCGCAGGATCGAAAGCGCGATTCGATCGGCCTCGTCGCGCTCGACGCCTTTGAAGTTCAATGCGAGCAGTCCCTCGGGGACGGCCGTCTGATACCGAAGACATC
>JACDCJ010000104.1 GCA_013817655.1 Actinosomnolentus pattersoniae (SeqCode) | reverse complement strand
ATCAGCTCCTGATCATCGTCCGACGCCTTCTGGTCCGTTCGTGGGGCTACACTCACCACCGCCGGTTGGGCGTTCAGGCCGAGGAAGCCGCTCTTGGGTTCCCGCAGAACCTGGATATCGGCGTGTTGCTCGCTGATACCTAGTTCGGCCAGCGCCGACTCGATCGCTTCCTCAACGCTTGCGCCGCTTCTTTCGATCCGCTCCACTCTGCCCTCCGGACTGCGCCCCGCCTCCACCACTCGCCCGCGGTCGCCTCGTCGAGCCTGGCGATCCGGTGCGACCCGCACCCGTCTTTCTGGTCGTGCGCCCAGTGCTGCTCTTACCGGCGGAGCGCTTGCCGTCCACTGACTCCTTTGGAAGGGCCCCGGCCTTCTTTCCCGCCGGCTTTCCCGAGCTTCCATCCACAAGCCCCGCCCGTGTCGCGCCAGCCGTCTCCGAGCGCGCACGCTCTCGGAGCAGGAAGTGTTGCTGCCCGATCTGAACGAGGTTCGTCGTCGTCCAGTACACCACCAGGGCGGCGGGAAAGATGAACCCCCAGAAACCGAACAGGAGGGGCATGATCCGCGTCAGCATCTGCTGCTGCGGGCTGTTCCCGGGCGAGGCTCGTTGCATCTGCCGCTGCTGGTAGAAGGTCGTCCCGATCATGACGAGGGCGAACAGGTAGTAGGGAACACGGACCGGGATACCGCTCCCGCAGTTCAGCGGGTCGGGTGCGTCCGGTATTTCGCGATCGTTCACGACGTCCACCTGGCGTCCCGCCTGGCTCGCGTTGCAGAGGAGATTCGCTCCGATGAATTGGGTGTCCTGCGAGGCAATCGCCGCATATAGGTCGCTGTCGACGGGAATGTGAGTCAAGCCCTTTGGTACCTGAAGCACCGCAAAGAGGGCGAACAGGATCGGCAACTGGGCCAACACGGGCAGGCAGCCACTCAGCGGATTGACCCCGTGCTCCTTGTAGAGGGCCATCGTCTCCTCGCTGATCTTCTGCCGGTTCCCCTTGTACTTCTGCTGGATCGCCTTGACCCGCGGCTGCACCGAGGACAGGGCATGCATGGAACGCACCTGCTTGATGCCGAGGGGCAGCAGCAGCACCCGGATGCCGAGCGTGAACAGGATGATGGCCACTCCGTAGTTGGGGACGACGTCGTAGAGGAAGGCGAGGACCGAGCCCAGGCCGTCCAAGGCTGCCTGTATCACGCCTGCGATCCAATCGCGTGCCTGCCGGCCAGTACCCGCTCGCGACGTATGCTGATATCATACATCGGTAGAGGCGGCCTATCGACCCCGCCCGCGGAAAGAGGCGAACACCTGGCCACTCTCCACAGGGAGAGCGCGCTTCCTCGCAGGGCTCCGACGTTCCGGATCGCCTCCCGCGCGTATTCGGAGCAGCTGGGGTGGAAGCGGCAGCGGCCACCCATCGCCCCGCTGAGGCTCACCCGGTACACGCTGATCAGGCACAACAGCAACGCGCGCGCCGGCCACCCGAGGATCCAGGCGCCGTGGAGCAGGAGCGGCCGGCGCGTCATCGGGCGAGGATCCCCGCTCTCCCGAGGACAGAGCCGAGCTCCGCCAGAACTTCATGCATGCGGGCGCCGCGAATCGCCGGCTGCGCAACGAGAACCAGGTGGAGCTCCCCCCGGATGCGGGGGCCGAGGGCCCTGACGGCCTCTCTCATGATCCGGCGAGCGCGATTCCTCACCACCGCTCCCCCCACCCGTCGGCTGCAGACGAAAGCCACACGCCCGCCCTCTCGGGAAGTCACGTACACAACCACCTTTGAGCCTGCCAGCCGCCTTCCCTCCCGTAGCGCGAGTCGAATGGCGGCCCTCCCCCCCACGCCGACCACGGGGGGTCCGGGAAGTCGACCCTCCGGCAGCCGAGGCGCGGTCGATGTCCTCGAGGTCGTAGCCATGCTGAGCACGTGGCGAATCTCAGGCGGACAGACGGGCACGGCCCTTGGCCCGCCGCCGTGCCAGCAGGCGGCGCCCACTCCGAGTCCGCATGCGGATGCGGAAGCCGTGCGTCCTCTTACGCCGTCGGTTGTTCGGCTGATACGTGCGCTTGCTCACGATCCTCTCCGCTTTCCGCGCACGGCATCGAGCCGCTCACGTGGTCGGACCGCGAGTATACCGATGCGGCGTGGCTACCCCAGCCACCCTGGCGGCGCCCGGGATCCTTCGCGAAAAGGTCGCCAAGAATCCCCGCGCGCGTTGCCAGCCGCGCCCGGCCCGGGGCTATAATCCGCGAGCCCGAGGGCCGTACCGCTTCCGCCTCTTCTCCCGAAGCGAGACCCGTTTCCACACCTGTGGAAAGTAATTGTGGATAAATGCCATCACCTCTCGCAGAGCAGCCGTTGGATCGCCCGCCCGTGACCCCAGCCGGGGTCGCTTGCCGGGCCGTCCTCGAGGTCGCTCGCAGAGACCTGTCGGAGCCGCAGTACGAGTTGTGGTTCGCGGGGCTCTGTCCCGGCGAGGTCCGCGGCCAGGTCGTGGAGCTCGTCGCGCCGAGCCCGTACGTGAAGAGCTGGCTGTCCGGTCACTACATGGACCTCATCGCGGCGAGCGTGCGGGGCGTCCTCGGGCCGCAGGCGCGGGTCCGCCTGAAGGCCCCGAAGGCGGCCGCCGCGCGGCCCGAGCATCCCGGGGCGCCGGGCTCGGTGAAGGCTCCGAACGACCGGAAGAGAGCGGACGGCCGATCCCAGGCACGAAGCCACGGCCGCGGCACCGCTCGTCCACCGCACCCGGGCCAGGCAAGCCTCGACGCCATGGCCGCCTCTCCGGCCTTCCCCGACCGGTACACGTTCGACAGCTTCGTCCAGGGTCCGAGCAACAAGTTCGCTCACGCGGCCGCCCTCGCCGTCGCCGAGGCGCCACCCTCCACGGCCTACAACCCCCTGTTCATCTACGGGGGCGTGGGGCTCGGAAAGACCCACCTCCTGTTCGCGATCGCGAACCACGTGAGGGCCCTGGCTCCGAAGACCCGCGCGCGCTACGTCACGTCCGAGAGCTTCATGACCGAGTTCATCGCCGCCGTTCGAGGCGGCCGCGGGTATCAGTTCCAGCGCCAGTACCGTGACGTCGACGTCCTCCTCCTCGACGACGTTCAGTTCCTCGGCCGGGCGGAGGAGACGCAGACGGAGTTCTTCCACACGTTCAACCACCTCCACCAGCACGAGCGGCAGATCGTCATCGCGAGCGACCGCCCCCCCCAGGAACTCGGCGGCATCGAGGAGCGCCTGAGGAGCCGGTTCCGCTCCGGGCTGGTCGTCGACGTCCAGCCGCCGGACCTCGAGACCCGCGTCGCAATCCTGCAGATGAAGGCCATGCGCGACGGCTTCGCGGTTCCCGACGACGTACTGCTCTACATCGCGACCAAGTTCGAGGAGAACATCCGAGAGCTCGAGGGCGCGCTGCACCGCGTGGTGGCCTACGGGTCCCTGTCCCGCCAGCGAGTTGATCTGACGCTCGCCGAGCGAGCCCTCGAGGGCCTGATCCCCGAGTCGGGGCAGGAGATCCCTCCGGCGATGATCCTCGAGGAGGCGGCGTCGCACTTCGCCCTCACGCAAGGCGATCTCGTCTCCAAGAGCCGCTCCCGCCCACTCACCACGGCGCGGCACGTGGCGATGTATCTGCTCCGGGAGCAGACCGGCCTGTCGCTCATCAAGATCGGCGAGCTCTTCCAGCGGGATCACACGACGGTCCTCCACGGGATCAAGAAGATCGAGGGCCTCATGTCGGCCCGAGGCAGCACGTACCGGCAGGTGCAGGAGCTCACGAAGAAGATCCGCACTCGGAGCCGGGGGACATGATGGGAACGGCGGTTGGGTTCATGGTGGAAAGCGGCGCATCCCGGCGGGCGCGAGTGCGCGAGGTGCACGGCCCCCCACGCTTACTCCACCGCCCCGGGAGCGTCATACCCAGGCTCTACGCTGGTCCAATGCACGTCTTTCCACTTTTCCACGGTCCCTACTACAACGGGTTTCAAAACGATGTCCAGAAGGCATCAGGAGGTGCGGCGTGAAGTTCAAATGCGATCGAGACGTGCTCTCGGAGGCGCTCCAGACCGTCCAGCGGGCCGTGTCCTCGCGCCCGGGGATACCCGCCCTCACCGGCGTACACATGACGGCATCCGGGGGAGAGCTCGTCCTGGCGACGACCGACCTGGAGGTCTCGACGCGGCTGCAGCTCGACGTTCACGTGCAGGCTGAGGGAGTCGCGCTGGTCCCGGCCAGGCTTCTGGCCGACATGGTGAAGAGCTTCGAGCAGGCCCCCGTGGAGTTCGAGGCCGCCGAGGGCCAGGCACGGATCGTCTGCAGCAACTACGAGGGAACCGTTCGGTGCCTCCCGGCCGAGGACTTTCCGGTCCTGCAGGAACCGCAGGGGACCCGAGTGTCCGTGGCGGCGAACAATCTGTCGGCCGGGATCCAGCAGGTAACCCGAGCAGCATCCCGAGACGAGGCCCGGCCCATCCTGACGGGTGTGCTGCTCGAGGTGAGCCGGGAGGGCCTCACGATGGTTGCCACTGACTCGTACCGGCTCGCGATGCGCGAGATGGAGGCCACCGCGGAGGGCGAGGCGAAGGCACTCGTGCCGGAGCGGGCGCTCGCGGAGGCTGGCAGGGCGGCGGCGACCGAGGATAAGGGGGACGCCGAGGTCTTCATCGACCAGAGCCAGGTGGCCTTTCGGATCGGAAGGCTCGCGCTCACGTCCCGGCTGATCGAGGGCGAGTTTCCGAACTATCGCCAGCTGCTTCCCGAGGGGTACGAGAACCGCCTCGTCGGGTCGCGACAGCAGCTTCTCGACGCGGTGAGGCGAGTGGGGCTGCTCGCGCGCGACAGCGCGCCCGTGAAGATGGAGTTCAACGCCCTCGGCGTGCGACTCTCCTCGTCCTCGCCCGACCTCGGCGACGCGGTCGAGGTGGTCGAGGCGAAGTACGAAGGCGAGGACCTGACGGCCGCGTTCAACCCGGCCTATCTCATCGACGGTCTAACGGGGGTCGTCGGCGAGCGCGTTCAGGTGGAGGTTCGCGACGGGCTGAAGCCGGGATTGGTGCGGGGCGAGGGGGACGGGTTCGTCTACCTCGTCATGCCCGTCCGGCTCCCGGCCCACGTGGGATAGCGGCCCGGTCGGCGTGCGGCTGGCCTGGATCGAGGTCCGGGACTTCCGGAGCTACTCGGAGGCGGCGCTCGAGGTCGAACCGGGCCTCACGGTCGTGGTGGGATCGAACGGCGAGGGCAAGACGAACCTGCTGGAGGCCATGTACTACCTTTGTGCCCTCGAGTCGCCCCGCGTTCGGAACGACCTCCCACTGGTCCGCTCGGGGGCTTCCTCCGCCTTCCTGCGCGGCGAGCTCGAAGCCGGGGGAGGAAGGTTCCTGATCGAGGTGGAGGTGAGGGCCTCGGGTCAGAACCGCGTCCTGATCAACCGGTCGCCCGTGCGCCGGAAACGAGATCTGCGGCGACACGCGAGGGCCGTCTTCTCGGGGCCCGACGATCTGCACGTCGTCTCCGGAGAGCCGGACGAACGTCGGCGGTTCATGGATGAGGCTGCGAGAGGGCTGTGGCCGCTCAAGGAAGGCGTGCCGGCGGCCTACGAACGGGCCCTCCGCCAGCGCAACAGGCTCCTGAAGGACTGGGAAGGCGGACCGGCGCCGCAAGGGCTGGACGCTTGGGATGCAGAGCTGGTGGCGCGAGGCTCGGAGCTGACCGCGCTCCGCCGCTCGGCCGTCCAGGCCGTCGCCGAACCGGCCGCTCGCGAGTTCGGTCGCCTTTCGGGTGACCGCCTGGTTGTGGGCTACGCGCCCTCGGTCGAGGGAGAGCCGGTTGAGGCGGCTTTCGGCGCGCGGCTAGCCGAGCGCCGGCCCGAAGAGCTGATCCGGCGCACGACCCTGGTGGGCCCACACCGTGACGACCTTGCGCTCTTCGTCCAAGGCCTGGCCGCGAGGGGATTCGCGTCTCACGGGGAGGCCTGGGGGGCGGCGGTATCGTTGCGCCTTGCGCTCGCGGGGGCGGTGCGAGCCGTGGCAGGAGAGAGCCCACTCACCTTCCTCGACGACCCGTTCTCGGCGCTGGACCCGGAGCGCAGGGTCCGTCTGGCGGCCGGCCTGGGCGACCGTGGGCAGACCCTGATGGCGGTCCCCGACGAGGCGCAGGTGCCTGCGGGGGCGCGGGTCTGGTACGTGAAGGGAGGCTCGGTTGGGACGTCGTGAGGGGGAGCGATCCCCGGGTGTTGGGCCACCCGGAGGGCGCCGGCGCGGCCAGGCCAACCGCGCGACCGAGCCGCAGGGGCTCGGCTCCGTTCTCCAGGACCTCCTTCGCCGCCGGCCGTGGAGCCCGGGCATGACGCTTGGCGAACTCGCTCGTCGTTGGACCTCGGTCGTCGGGGAGCGGCTTGCCCAGGAGTCCACCCCCGTGTCACTGGAAGGTGGCACACTCGTGGTCCGGGCTTCCTCCTCGGCCTGGGCCGCACAGCTGCGGTTCCTCGGGGCGGAGGTGGTGGATGGCGCGAATCGGGCGATCGGGGGGGAGTCGGTGCGGCGGCTGTCCGTGGTCGTCGATCGGGGCGGATGAGGAGGCTGAAACTGCTGCTCGTATGGCATTTCCGATGCTAGAATTGAGTTGCTGAAATTCCTTTCATGATCAGCCCCCTTTTGGGAGGCCCGGGCGACCGAACCTCGAGCGTCCGGCGGAGGTAGCGTGGCCACGAAACCATCGAAGGGCAGCTATACGGCTGCGGACATCACCGTCCTCGAGGGCCTCGATCCAGTTCGCAAGCGTCCCGGGATGTACATCGGGAGCACGGGGACTCGGGGCCTTCATCACCTGGTGTACGAGGTCGTCGACAACTCCATCGACGAGGCGCTTGCCGGCTACTGCTCCAAGATCCTGATCCAGCTTCTCGCCGATGGCGGGTGCCGGGTCACCGACAACGGACGAGGCATCCCGGTGACCCTAATTCCGGGAGGGAAGGACCGACGCACCGCGGTCGAGGTCGTGCTCACCACCCTGCACGCCGGCGGAAAGTTCGACTCCAAGTCCTACGCGGTGTCCGGTGGCCTGCACGGCGTGGGCGTTTCCGTCGTGAACGCCCTCTCCCGCCGGCTTGTCGTGGAGGTGGCGCGGGACGGATT
>JACDCJ010000103.1 GCA_013817655.1 Actinosomnolentus pattersoniae (SeqCode) | reverse complement strand
GGGAACGTAACGGTCACGTCGTAGTAGGTCAGGCCGTGCACGCCGAAGGGCTTGACCTCCAGCACCATCGCCTTCTGCTCGCCGAACATCGCCGTCAGCTTATCCGGCGCCGGCCAGGGCGCATCGGCGAGCAGCGTCGGCGTCCATGGTCACCCCGGGACCTCGGGGATCGTCCCGACCCTCGAGGATCGTCCCGTCCGGTCTTCGGAAGCTTGGCCCGTCCCGGGTCATCTCCACCCGGAAGCCCTGATGGACGAGGCGGTGGTGGCGCCGGCACATCAGCAGGAGGTTGGCCAGGGCGGTGGATCCGCCATCAGCCCAGTGCACCACATGGTGGGCATCGCACCATGAAGGCGGGCGGTCGCAGCCGGGGAACCGGCATCCCCCGTCCCGAACGACCACCGCCCGGCGCATCGGGGCCGGTACCACGGAGGTCCTGCGGCCCAAGTCCAGGGGCTCGGAGCGCCCCATGGTCAGCACCCTGGTCACCACGGCGTCGCACGCCCACCGCCGGGCCGCCTCAGCGCCGATCGGACCGGTGTGCTCGAACTCCGAGCGGCGTCCCGTTTCGCCCCGGAGGGCCCGAACATCCACGGTGAGGGTGACATGGGGCCGCTCCCCTCTGATCTCCGGGCGGTCGCCCGAATCGAGCCACCGACGGCAGATCTCCCCCAGGGCGTCGGCCCGGCGCTGGGCCGGAGTGCGCCGATCCTCGGGATCCGGTGAGCGAAGCTCGGCGTCCACACACGCTCGCAGGGTCGTGAGCACGGTCTCCCCCGTGTCGGGATCGAGGTCCCCGTCGATGCGGACCAGCCCGAAGACCGTGGGAGAGACGTGCAGCCGCCGCCGCTCCCGCAGCGCCTGCTCATCGCCTCCAGGTTCGTGGCCGGCTGAGGCGGCACTCCGCCAGTACGCCAAGACCCGGGCTAGGTCCCGTACGACGTGCCGCCGGGCCGCGTCCACCAGGAGGGGCTCGGCCTCGGCGAAGGCCTGGGGATTGGTTTCCCGAGCCTCCACCAACATCCGGGCCGCCGATGAGGAGATCTGCCCCGTGGCCAGGGCCTCCCGGGTGTGGGGCATGGCCTCCAGAGCCCGCGCCCTTCGAACGTCTCCGGCCGCCGCCCCGAAGCCCACCCGGAACCGCCGGGCGAACCACGTCGAGGTGGACAGGTACCCATCCCGGAGGTAGGGACGGCGCCGGTCGAACTCCGCGAGTCGCCGCAGCCGTTCGGCCTCCAGGACCTCGGCCGCGCGCTGGCATTCGGCGAGGTCCTCCTCCAGAGCTTCATCGGAGAGGTGCCCGAGGTCCTCCGTCCGTAGGCCCTCCACAGCCGACCGCAGCTCGCTCACCGCGCTCTCCTCGAAGCGAACATACGTTCGATGATAGTCAGCGAGCTCGTATTGACAGTGATCTGTCGCACACAGGCCTGGAAAGAAAAAGGAACGCGGCGACCGCGGGGCCGACTACAAGCGGGGCCGACTACAAGAACCGATCAGCGGCCGCAGGCGCAGGCACCCCCGCACCCGCATCCCATACCCACGGTGCCCGATGATCCGGTCATGCCGGCGATCAGGGAGACCAGGCGCCGGGCACGCTGCGCGCCGCACCGGGGACAGGCCGGAGCCGAATCGGTCGCCCGCTGGAGCCGATCGAAGCGCTCTCCGCACTGCGCGCAGCGGTACTCGTAGATCGGCACATGGGCAAGTGTATGGGATGGACTCTCGGCCCTCGCCGTTTACCCTCTCCGCGCTCCATCTCGATCCAGCGGGACCGGAACTTTCAAAGGCTCCGCCCGGGTGGTGACAGGCTGAGGAGGAACGCGGTCAGGCCGACCAGGATGCCCAGGAGGGCAACCTCCCAGGCCACGAGCCTTCGGAGCATGACTATCGCCGTCGCCTCGGAGCTGCCGGAGGCGGCGGCCCGCACCATCCGCCGCGTCATCCACCGGTTGTTGACGGCGCCCAGAGCGAGGATCGGCACCAGGGCACCGAGCTTCGCCAGCAGGACCAGCCCGTACGTCGAGTCGGTAAGGCCTCCCAGGGTCCTGACCTCCACCCACGCCGAGTAGACGCCGCTCGCCACCACCACCGCCACCGCCACCGCCACGACGGCTATGTTCGAGAAGCGGGCCACCACCGGTGCCAGCAGCGCCACCCTCCGGCCGCCCGAGAGCGCCCGTGCCGAAGGCAGGGCGGCGACCAGCAGCGTCACCAACCCTCCCCCCCAGGCCGCTGCGCCGCCGACGTGGATCGCGGCGGCGGCAAGGTTCGGAACGAGCGGCGAGCTGCCCCGGACGTGGCCGGTCAGGGCGGCGCTCAGCACGAGGCCGGCAACCGAAGCCGCCTCCAGCAGCGCAGCCGTCGGTCCATGGTCGGGGGACCTGGTCTCCGTGGCCAGAACCGCGCCAAGCGGGAGGACAACCAGGCCGAACCTCACCGCGTCGACCTGTGCGTACCCGGGCTCGATCAGAAGGGCGACGAGCGTCGCGCCAGTCGACGCGACCCACGCTCCGACCAGGAGCGGACGGGATCTCGCGGCGAAGCGCTTCTCGACCGCGTCTGGCATCTCGCTACGGGAGGTAACCGGGCGCCACACGAGCCGGCGGAACAGCAGCACGCCGGCCGCGAGCAGCATTCCCGCCAGACCCGCCCACCGGGCGAAGTGGAGCACGAAGTCGCGACCCGCCGCGGGTACTACGGGCGAACCGCATGTGTGGTTTCTCGGCCGTAATGGTTCGACCCACGCCATGCCGACGGGGCCGAAGCCTTCCTACGGTGAACCCTGCGTCGCGTCATCGAGCGCATAGGCGACTGCCTGGTCCAGGGTCATCCGGTGGCCCTCGGCGAAGCCGGCGGAACCCTGCTCGATCGTCACCCTTTCCTCGTCGGAGGTGACCCCCGAGTACTTCCTGCTGGTTTCGATGAGCGCGGCCCCGCTGGACACCTTCAGGGCCTCGGCCGCCCCGCGAAGCCGGGACCCTCGGTCCTCGTCGCCGGCCTCCGCGGCGATCTCCCCAAGAGAGTCCAGGACGAACAGGACGCCGGGCACGTCTCGAGCCTCGGCGAAGAGCCGCAGGGCCTCCTTCAGCCGCGCGTCCGCCTCTGCGGGATCGCCCTGCGCCCGGGAACCGCTCCCCAGTAGGAACAGCGCCCAGCCTTCCATGGTGACGTCGCCCCCCTGGCGAAATCCGGCCAGGCTCCGCTGGAGAAACGGCTCGGCCTCCTCGAACCGTCTCTCCACGAAGAAGACATCGCCGAGACCCCATTCGACCCGTGCGACCCCAAGGCGATCCCCGAGCCGCTCGTAGAGGGCCAGGCTCTCCTCCAGGTGCCGGCGGGCCTCCTCGAGCCGTTCCGTGTAGATGAGTGGGAACGACGCGTTGTACAGGGCATTGGCGATGGAGGCCTCGTCGCCGATCCGGCGCGCGAGGGCCAACGCCTCCTGGTAGAACGCAGTCTGTCCGTCGATGTCTGCCTGCCAGTACGCCAGGCTGCCCGCCGCCTCCAGCGCCTTCAGCCGTGCCCGCGGATCGGCCTCCCCGCCGGCCCGGGCCATGGCGTCCCCGACCCGGAGCCTCCCCTCCTCGATCATTCCTCGCTGCTGCCAGAACCTCCACAGCTTTCCGGCCATCGTCAGCGCCCGGTCGTGGTCTCCCTGCTCGCTCGTCCAGCGCAGGGCGGCGCGGAGGTTGTCGTGCTCGCGCTCCAGGCGATCGAGCCAGGGCATCCGCTCCCTGCCCGTGAGCTTCGGCTCGGCCAGCTCCACGAGCGCCAGGAAGACCTCGGCGTGCCTCCGCCGGATCTCCTCGGCCTCGCCGCTCTCCTCGAGCCGCTCGGCGGCGTATTCGCGGATGGTCTCCAGCATGGAGAATCGCGGCTCGCCCCAGTCCTCGCCGATCGTCGTGACAAGGCTCTTCTCCTTGAGCGAACCGACGGCCTCGAGGACATCCATCCCAAGGTCCGCTGCCGGCCCGCACACCGTCTCGATCTCCTCCAGCCCCGCCCCGCCCACGAACGCCGCCAGCCGCGCGAACAGCTTCCTCTCCGCCGGATCCAGCAGGTCATGGCTCCAGTCGATGGCTTGGCGCAGCGTGCGCTGGCGCTCCGGGACGTCCCGGGCCCCGCCGATGGCAAGGGCGAGGCGGCTGCCCAGGCGGGCCAGGATGGCCTGGGGCGACAGCAGCCGGACCCTGGCCGCCGCCAGCTCGATGGCCAGCGGCAGGCCGTCGAGACGCGCGCAGATCTCGGCGACCGCCGGGGCATTCTCGTTCGTCACCTGGAACCCCGGCTTCACCGCCGCGGCCCGCTCGATGAACAGGGCCACGGCCTCGAACTGCGACAGGACGGGGAGGCCGGGCAGGTGTCGGGGGTCGGGGAGCCCCAGTGGCGGAACCGGGTACTCCCACTCACCGGTAACGTGCAGGACGGCCCGGCTGGTGACGACCACCTTGAGGCCCGGGCTGGCACGCAGGAGATCGGTCACCACCGGGGCCGCGGAAAGGACCTGCTCGAAGTTGTCCAGCACGAGCAGGAGCTCGCGGTCGCGGAGGTACTCGGCCAGTCGTTCCTGAGGCGAGCCCGGCCCGCCGGTGACCTCGTACAGGCCGAGCGTCTGGGCGATCGTGGAGGGGACGAGCGCGGGATCGAAGATCGGCGCGAGCGTCACGAAGAACACCCCGTGGGGGAACTGGTCGCTCGCCGCCGCGGCGAGCTGGAGGGATAGCCGCGTCTTCCCGGTGCCGCCGGGGCCCGTCAGGGTGAGGAGGCGGGTCTGGTCCAGGAGCCGCTTCACCTCCTCCAGCTCGGCCGCCCGGCCGATGAAGCTGGTCAGCGACAGCGGCAAGTTGTTCGGGCGGTTGTCGAGCGTGCGAAGCGCGGGGAACTCGCCGGGAAGGTCCGCCGCCACCACCTGGTACAGGCGCTCGGGACGGGTGAGATCCCTCAGGCGGTGATCGCCCAGGTCCCTGATGGAGAGGCCGTCGGGCAACCGGTCGCCGACCACGGAGCGGGTGCTCGCCGACAGAAGGATCTGCCCTCCATGGCCGGCACCAGAGATCCGGGCCGCCCGATGCACCTCCAGGCCGACGTAGTTGTCGCCTCCAAGAACGGCCTCGGCGGTGTGCAGCCCGACGCGAACCCTCAGGGCCGGGCCAGCGGATGCCGCCCGCCCGGCCAGGGCCCGCTGCAGGGAGACCGCCGCCGACACAGCCCCTCGCGCGCTGGGGAAGACCACGAAGAACGAGTCGCCCTCGGTGCCGACGTCGTGGCCACCCTCGCGGGCGATGATCTCCCGGAACGTACGGGAGTGGTCCTCCAGGGCTCGGTGGTAGCCGTCGCCGAGCTCCTGGACGAGCCGGGTCGACCCCTCGATGTCGGAGAACAGGAAGGTGACCGTCCCGGTCGGCAGCTCTCGCGTGGTGGCCATCGCTCCTGGTCGAGTCTTGGGGGGCAGCCGAATCATTGCCCAGAGCGGGGACCCGCGCCAACGGGGACCGGACGCCGATTCAGGCTGGCGTCCTTGCGACGAAGAGGGAACGGGACAGGAGCCCCTCCTCGATCGCCGCCAGCATGGCCCGGCGATCTGCCTGCTGCTCGTCGAACAGCTCGGAACCAAGGGCGGCCCGGAGGTCTCGCTCGAGGCGCCCGGCATGCTGGATCCATCGCCCGCACGTCTGCCAAAACTCCTCCGTGACGTCGGTTTCCTCGATTTCGACGAACCCGGCCGCTTCGAGCAGGGGTCGGTGCTCCCGACGCGAGGCGACCACCCGGGGCCCGGCCCGCACCGCCCGCCGGTGATCCCGCCTCGACAGGCCCGGCGAGACGAAGATCGTGAAGAAGGCCGTCCTGCCGCCCGGCTTCAGGAGCCGCCCGCACGCTCTCAGCACGGAGAGCTTGGCGGCCAGTCAACAGAGGACGTCGGTATGGACGATGGCGTCGAACGCCTGGTGACGGAAGGGCAGACAGCGTGCGCTCGCGGCCACCAGGCGCGCACGATCGGCGAGCCCCTCCCTCCGGGCACGCTCGCGGGCCGCGGCCATGGCCTCGCGAGGCAGATCGGTGAGTACCACGGAGCAGCCGGTCCGCCCGGCGAGATAGAGGCCCGGCCATCCCCGTCCCGATCCCACGTCCAGGAGACGATCTCCATCGGAAAGAGCCAGGCGGTCGGCCAGCATGTCGGCCTGGGCCAGGGTCGTGTAGCCGTTCGCACCGAAGTCGCCGCCTATGACGCTCCGGTCCAGCTCCCGCGTGGCCTCCGTGGCCGAACGCCCGTACCGTTCCCCGAAGTCGGCCGCAACAGTCCGTTCTTCCTTGATGGGCATGAGTCCCTCCCGACTCAGCCGGCTGATTAGGTCATCACCGACAGCGCAGAGGGTACGCCCCGCGGGTCCGATCGCATACAGGATGCTGCCGGCTCGCGCGTGGTGTCCGCGTCGGACCGACCGGGCCCTCGTGGCGCTGCTACCCTCCGCTCCCATGAACGAACAAGTCATGTACCCGTGGGAGCGGCGTTTCCGCGCGCCGGTCACGTCGATGCCCGACTGGTCGCCGCAGGCGCCAAACCGCGTCGTGTACGCCTCCAACGGGTCGGGGGTCTGGCAGTTGCGCGCGTGGGATCGGGTGAGCGGACTTCGCCGTCAGGTCACCGACCATCCCGTCGGCGTAACCGACGGCACACCCACCCTCGACGGTTCGGGCGTGCTGTGGTTCCAGGACGAGACCGGCGACGAGTCGGGGCGGTGGCTCGTTCAGCCATTCGAGGGCGGCGAGACCACGCCGTTCCTCGACGGCGTCCCTCCGGGCTGGAACGAGGGGATGGCCCAGGCGCCCGGCGTGGTGGCCGCCGCGATCAGCGACCGCGACGGGTTCGCCGTCTACGCCTCCATCGACGGGTGGCCCGCGAAGGAGCTGCTGCGAAGTCGCGAGTCCATCCAGATCGGCAACGAGGGAGGCGGCGGGTTCGAGCGCGGGGGACTGTCAGCCGACGGGACGCTCCTTTGCCTGGAGCACGCGGAGCACGGGGACCTGATCCATCCGGCTCTGCGCGTGATCGACCCCCGGACCGGCGAGACGGTCGGCGACCTCGGCGACCCCGGGATGGCCCTGCACACCGCCTGCTGGTCCCCCCGGCCCGGCGACCAGCGCCTGGCCATCGTCCACGAGCGC
>JACDCJ010000225.1 GCA_013817655.1 Actinosomnolentus pattersoniae (SeqCode) | reverse complement strand
GACGCGCGCTCGGACCTCTACTCGCTCGGCGTGGTGCTGTACGAGATGGTGACGGGACGGCTTCCCTTCACGGCCGAGTCCGCCGTTGCGATGGCGTACCGGCATCTGAATGAGGAACCCGAGCCGCTGTCCCGTCTCGTCCCCGACTGTCCACCGGCCCTGGAAGCCGTGGTCCTTCATGCGCTAGTCAAGGAACCCGATGCCCGTTACCAGTCCGCTGAGGAGCTTCGATCGGAACTGGCCCACGTCCAGCTCAGAGATCGGGCGACGAAGGACCTCGCCGCCGATCGGACGGCGCTCCTGCCTCTGGAGCACGAACACTCCGCTGACCCCGGACCGGCCCGGTTGCCAAGGAGGCGGCGCCTGGGGGGAGGAGTTGGTGCGCTGGGTCTGGTCGGGCTCGCCGTTCTCGCGGTTCTGCTCTTCGTGCTGTTCGCTCCGGAGCCGGGTGGGGAGCGCTCACCGAACGACGCGGGGGGCGACGCACAGGCATCGAGCCCGGCACAGCAGTCGTCGCCCGGTCCAGCTTCCTCGCCGCCTCCCGGCGAGGGCTCGTCGGCCGGGGCGCCGTCCGTCGCCGGCGCGCTCGGGACGATCCAGGGACTGCTCGCCCAGGGCGTGGCGAGCGGAGACATAGGCGCCGACACGGCCGGGTCCCTGGCATCCCTCATCAGCCGCGCGGTGACGGAGTACGAGGAGGGAGACCTCGACGCCGCGCTCCGGTGGCTGGAGCAGGCCCGTGATGGCGTTGGGCCGGCCCTGCAACGAGGTGGGATCGACAACCCGCAGCTGGCGGCCTCCCTGGTCGGCGCGATCGACCGGCTCGAGGCCGCCATGAGGGCGAGCCCGCCGGAGGACGCCCCCCCGGAGGGAGGGAACGGCCGGGGAAGGGGCGACGACAAGGGTAAGGAGAAGGACAGGGAGGGGGACGAGGACGGCTGACGGGGGGCCGGGAATCGATCGCCTATACTCTGGGCGCTCTGGCTCGGGTTTCCGCAACGTCTGTCTGTACTACCGATATCAGGAGGACTCGAGATGCCGTTGCTGGCGCAGGAAGGGGCACGGATCGACGCCATCTTCCGGACGTTCGAAACCAACGCCCTGTGGGTGATCCTCGTCATCTCCCTGCTGGCGCTGGCGGTTGCCTACTACTTCAGCCGCGAGGTCCTGCGGGCCCCCGAGGGCACCGAGAAGATGAAGGAGATCGCTCGGGCCATCCAGGTAGGTAGCCGGGCGTATCTAAACCGCCAGTTCCGCACCCTGGGCGTCTTCCTCGCGCTGCTCACGGTGGTCCTCTACTTCGTCCTGCCGGCGAAGGCGAGCCCCGAGCACTCGGAGCTCGCCATCCGCCTCGGCCGCTCCATCGCCTTCATCTTGGGCGCCGGGTTCTCGGCCCTCACGGGATTCACCGGGATGTGGCTGGCTGTCCGCGGGAACGTCCGGGTGGCGAACGCCGCGCGGGAGAGCGGGCTTCGCCGGGCCCTGCGCCTTGCGTTTCGAACCGGCGGCGTTGCCGGGATGTTCACCGTCGGGCTGGGGCTCCTGGGGGCGACCGCAATCCTGATCATCTACAAGCAGGACGCCACGAGCGTGCTGGTCGGGTTCGGCTTCGGTGGCGCCCTTCTCGCGATGTTCATGCGAGTGGGCGGCGGCATCTTCACCAAGGCCGCCGACGTGGGTGCGGATCTGGTGGGCAAGGTCGAGAAGGGCATCCCCGAGGATGACCCGCGCAACGCCGCGGTGATCGCTGACAACGTCGGGGACAACGTCGGGGACTGCGCCGGCATGGCGGCAGACCTGTTCGAGTCCTACGAGGTCACCCTGGTGGCCTCGATCATCCTCGGGGCGGCCGCGTTCGCCGACTCCCCCGGTGGGGCCATCGTCGGCGTAATGTTCCCGCTCTTCGTCCGGGCCGTCGGGGTAATCACCTCGGTCGTGGGCATCCTCGCCGTGTCGCCGAGGAGCGAGACCGAGCACGGGATGAAGGCGATCAACCGGGGATTTTTCCTGTCGGCCTTCGTCTCGGCGATCGGGGCCTTTCTCATCGCCCAGTTCTACGTCGACGACCTCCGCGTGTTCTGGGCCGTGGTCATCGGTCTCGGGCTCGCGAGCGTCATCCAGGTCCTCACC
>JACDCJ010000102.1 GCA_013817655.1 Actinosomnolentus pattersoniae (SeqCode) | reverse complement strand
GTCTTTGACGTGGCTCATCAGCTCCCGAAGCTGGGGCCAGTCGGCCTGTCGCTCGTATCCCGCGTAGTTCGTCCTGATCCAGTCGTCGACGAACGTGTCGTCCCGCCTCGCGAGGATCCAGCCCAGGACCGTCACAGTCACGGCCGCGACAGTGAGCACGCCGATGAGCCGGGCGCGGCGCCGCCACACCAGGCTGAATAGCGACGGAACCACCGCGCCGAGAAAGTATGCCGCCAAGCAGTAGAGGCCCAGGTACCAGACGGGGACGAACCTGCCGTTCCACACGTGTCCGGGCGGGGTGAAGAAGTAGGCGAGGGCTCCGAACGCCAACATGAAGCCGATCACCAGCGCCCGCCGGTCCCGGCGGAGAAACGCGACCAGGGCCCCCGCGGCCGCCGGCAGGACGTACGCCCAGATCTCGCGAGGAAAGAGGTTGCCCAGCCCTTCTATCTGGGTCCAATGCATGTTCGTCGTGTAGGAGATGCGAGCCAGGAACGGGATGACCCAGAAGCCGGTCAGGCAGAACGCCACCCCGAACACCACCGCCAGACGGCCCAGCGTCCGGCGCCTCCCATGGGTTCGGACCCCAAGGACCCAGAAGACAGGGAGCACCGCAACGACCATGATCACCGGAACGAGGTGGCTCAGGACCGCTGCCGCCAGGACGAGCGCGGCGAGGATCGGCCTGCCTTCCCCGGTGAGGATGCGGTAAACGAGGCCGACGAAGACCAGGCAGAGCCCCAGGCTGAGGCCGTACGAGTACTCCCCGGCCATCGATCCGGCGATGTTCCCCCCGAAGATCGTGAAGCTGTCCATGAACAGGAACGACATGCCGAAGACGGCGCCGATCTGCGGCGTGGGGAACGGCAGGCGCAGGAGCCGCAGAAGCAGATAAACGGCGACCGGCAGGAAGAAAGTACCCAGCGCGCTGCCGAGCTTGAACGCCACGGCGTAGGGGATGACGAAGCTCAGGATGGCCTGGAACGACGCCACCAGCGGGAAGTAGAAGTAGAACATCGGAAACCCGGCGAACCATCCGGGCGACCATCCGGCCACCTGGCCCCGAGGGAAGAGGTAGTGCCGCATGTACCAGGGGGCGTACACGTGAGCGCCCATGTCCCCCCCCGTGGCCGTGGTGCTGGCCAGCAGCGCCCCGGGCGGGAAGTAGATGAGCAGCACGGTGGCGATGGCCCCAAAGACCGCCACCGTTGCGAGCGTCTGGGCCTGAGTGCCTGTGATCACGGGGCGCTCCCGGATCACGCGCCACAGACGGGGATTCCGAACCATCCGTGGCCGTTGGGTGGAGTTCGGCGGCCCCCAGGCGGGATGCTCGGGGGCTCTGGCGGCCGGCGAGTCGAGGAGGGTCCTGCCCGATCGGCTCACGGGGCGAGGAACCGGGCGATCTCGATCTGCGGAATTGGCCCCAGCCTCGTCCACAAAACCGAGGCCGAGCCGGTGACCGTGCCCGCCGCGATGGGGAAGTTCGCGCCTTGCGGAATGCCCTCGGGATTGACGACCTGATAGGAGCCCTGCCAACCCGCCACGGGATCGCGCACGAGAACACGGATCTGGGGCGACGGATCCACCGCGGCATTCTGGAAGAACACGAACACGAGGCCCGATCGTTCATCCAGACTCAGCACGGGAAAGTCGACCTCCGCGGGCGTCGGCGCGGCCACCGCCACCTCGCCCGAGTCCCACCCCTGCCCCGGTGACTTCCGGAAGTACAGGAGCGACGGCTGGAGATCGTCGCGCAGGGCGAGATGGAAATCGCCCCGTCGATCGGCGACGAGGCTCACCGCGCCGAAGGTCGACTGGCCGGACACCATCTGCTCCGGCGCCCATGTGAACGGGCCGCCGCCTACGGCAGCGGAACGGGAGAAGAACCCGCCGCGGTCACCGCGCCGGTACGCCGCCACAACCTCGGAGCCGGGTGCGACCGCAACGGTGATGAGCACGCTGCCCGACGGAGCCCGTGGCGCGAGGTCCGCCGACTGCAGCACGCGAAGAGCGGGCGTGGTCGCCACGGCCGCCCATCGCGGGTGCTCACCCCCCTCCTGGCCGGCGGCCCAGACCACGTGGCCCACGTCGCTCGACTCATCCCATGCGATGTCGACAACCCGGGATGGGGCCTGCTCGTCCAGCACCAAGACCTCTCCGACCGTCCATCCCGACGTGCCTTCCGTGAGTGTGGTCAGTCGAAGCGTCTCGTCGTCGGTCCAGGCGACCACGATGCGGTCCTCTCCGTCGACTGCGGCGGCGTACCCGGTGGACCTGATCTCCGGGACCGCGACCTGCTCGTCCCAGGTCCGCCCGCCATTGCCGTGGTCGGACACCACGTGCAGCCGCCCCGCGCTCGCGTACAGAACATGCAGGCGATCGTCGGACGTCTGGACGATGTGGCGCTGTCCGGTCCACTGCGTGTGTGTGGCGTCGCCCGGGACGCCCGTGGCGACCGTCGACACGAACCCCTCGACGATGGGCAGCCGTTCCCGGGACTCGCGGTCGAACCCACCCGTCAGGGCCACCGCCAGCAGGGCGGCGGCGACTCCCACTGCGGCGGCCGTGCCCCATTTCGAACCGAGCAGCGCGGCCGCACGTCCACGCGGCCGGGATGCGTTGGCCAGGACACGAAGGCGATAGGCCGCCCCGTCGCGAACCACGAACACGCCGTCGAGCCGGGACCCAAGCTCGACCTCGAGGCGGCGCCACCACTCCTGCGAGGGCTCCTCGCCCAGGACCAGGACGACACGCTGGTCGAAGTTGATCGGCGGCGCCCCGTTCGCCGATCCGAAACGCTGGGAATGCATGCCCCGCAGCGCTTCCGGGAGGATGTTGGCCAGCCGAGCGAGGTCGGCCTCCGTCAGCGCGCCCATCCGGGTGAGCGCGTCGCCCAGGTCATCGGGAGCGCTGTCGGATAGTTCTGCCAGCGCCACGAGCATGACCGTCACGCCCTGCCGGTCGAGTCCGACGGCGGCGCCACTGGCCCCTATGACGGGCGGCGGTTCCACATCCAGGATTAGGAGCCGCTCCCCCATCGCTTCGGCTCCGAACCGCAGCCGATCGACCGCTTGCTGAAAGCCGCGGGCAAGCGGATCGTCCGGCCCGAAGGCGGGTTCGGGTGAGGACTCGATTTCCAAGTGACCTCGCAGCATACGGCACGGTCGGAATTAACCCGGCCGGACGATGCGAGTTCTCTAGGTCGTTTCGAAGACGGGCAGTTCGTAGAGAGAGACATCCGGAGCCGAGGAGGCCTCGACCTCGTCTGCGGCCTGCTGCCTGGTCGCCCGGACCTTCTCCTCGCTCGCCCGCATGTTCTCCTCGGTGTCCCAGAGGCTGATGCCGATGGCCTCGCCCCTGCTGCGGTCCACCAGCAACAGTTGTCCCTTGAACCCCGCGCATTCCCGAAGTGCCGGAAGGACTTTCTCCCGGACAGAGCGGATGCCGTCGTCGATCTTGTCCGGCGAGCCGTGAATGACTACGTGGCGTGCGTACATGCCGCGACCTCCTTCTATAGAGGGCTCCAGGGGACTCAGTAAACGCGCCTGCGAGCTGGCAGTCAACAAGCAAGCGGTCAGCCCGCCCCACGACCTCCTCCCACTTCTCCCTAGAGCTCGGAGGGGCGAGGGCAGGCAGGGATCGAACCGGAATGGTCCGCCACTCGCTCGGCAAGGAAGACCCCAAGAAGCTAGTCCAGGACCTCCGGAACCTCGACTCCTCGCTCGACGAATCCGCCCGCGGGGACCTGAGTCCGGGACCGTAAGCAGTCCGTAAGGAAGCCGGTCTATCTTCGCTCCCTCGAAGGAGGCGCCGATGCGCAGAACGTTCGCGATCCCGCTGCTCGCCCTCGTCACCGCCAGTCTCGTAACGACCGGTCGTCCCACCGGGTCATCGGCCCGGCCTGCAGTTCCCGGAGCGGACTTCGACGGAGATGGATACGCCGATCTCGCCATAGCCGCGCCTCTCGAGGATGTCCTGGGGGAAGAGTTCACTAGGCTCGACGCCGGGGCGGTCCATGTGTTGTACGGCACGCGCCGTGGTTTGACCGCGGATCGTAGCCAGTACTGGCACCAGGACAGCCCCGGAATCAAGGGGGATGCGGCCAACTACGAACGACTGGGCTCGAGCCTGGCTGTCGCCGACTTCGATGGGGATGGGTATACAGACCTCGCGGCCGGGGCCGCCTACGACACCGTGGAGGGTGTGACTTTTACCGGATCCGTCAACGTGATCTATGGCTCATCCGCAGGCCTGACGGTGGAGGGGAACCAATTCTGGCACCAAGACGTCCCTGGGGTGGTCGGCGAGGACCCCGGCCTCTACGACCTCTGGGGCTACGCGCTGGCCGGCGGTGACTTCGACGGTGATGGGTACGACGACCTCGCCGTGGGGAGCCCGTTCAAGAGCAGCCGCGGGGTGGTGGACTCTGGGTACGTCTCCGTCCTTTACGGGTCGCCCACGGGCCTGACTGCGTCGGGGAGCCAGGCTTGGGATCAGGACACCGCGGGGGTTCGGGACCGCATCGAGGCGCAGGATGGGTTCGGCTCGTTCCTCGCGGCGGGGGACTTCGACATGGACGGGAACGCCGACCTGGCCATCGGGGTCGGGCACGAGGACGTAGGAGGGATCGACGCGGCTGGCGCAGTGGCGGTCTTGTATGGGAGGCCAGAGGGCCTGTCCAGTGAAGGCAATCAGCTCTGGCATGAGGATGTCCCGGGCGTGCCGGGCGAGGCCGACCACCACGAGGACTTCGGATGGTTCAGCCTGGCAGTCGGGGACTGGGACGCCGACGGAATCCAGGATCTCGCGGTTGGGATCACCGGAGACCACGTGTCCGGGATGGAAGGAGCAGGGTCGATCAACATCCTTTACGGCACGTCGACGGGGCTCAGTGCCCAAGACAGCCAACTGTGGAACCAGGACAGCCAAGGTGTGAAAGAGTCCGCAGATGCCTCAGAGAACTTCGGATGGGACCTGGCCTCCGGTGACTTCGATGGGGACGGCGTCGACGATCTGGCGGTCGGCGTAGTTGCGGAGAACGTGGAGGACGGGGCGGTGAACGTCCTGTTCGGGTCCGCCGGTGGGATCACGGCGGAGGGAGATCAACTCTGGAGCCAGGACAGCTCGGGAATCATCGACTCAGGAGAGGGCGACTGGTTCGGGCACAGCGTGGCCGCCGGCGACTACGGCCAGGGACCGGAGGACGACCTCGCCGTGAGCGCGCCGTTCGAATCGATTGGTGATGCTTTCTACGCCGGAGCGGTGAACGTGCTTTACGGGGCTCCCTCGGGTCTAACGCCGGCGGGCGACCAGTTCTGGCATCAGGACAGCCCCGGCGTCGATGAATCACCAGAAGCCGAGGACTTCTTCGGTGGGGAAGTCCGGTAATGCTTGGGTTCGTCGGCATCCAGCGCCGAACTCGATGCGCCCTTCGATAAGCTTGGCTCCCGATGCTCGAGCAACGATGCCAACTCCTGCGGTCGCTCCACGTTCCCGGAAAGCCGCTGATCCTCCCGAACGCCTGGGACGCGGCTTCGGCGAAGGCGGTCGTGGCGGCTGGATTCCCGGTCGTCGCAACCACAAGCGCCGGTATCGCGGACGCGCTTGGCTACGAGGATCACGAAGGCGCTCCTGCCGAGGAGATGCTGGCCGCGGCGGGTCGGATCGCCAGGGCAGTGAGCGCACCCGTCACGGTGGACGCGGAGGCCGGCTACGGGATGGCGGTCGGCGATCTCGTCGATGCGTTGTTGGACGTGGGCGCGGCGGGCTGCAATCTCGAGGACACCGACCACACGACCGGGCGCCTCGTCGATACGCGTCGTCACGCGGACTGGCTTGCCGCGGTGCGCAACGCCGCAGCCGACCGGAACTACGGACTCGTCATGAACGCGCGGGTCGACATCTTCCTCACCGGCCGCGGCACGCAGCCCCAGAACCAGTTTCTGGATGAGGCGGTCACCCGCGCCCGCTCCTATCGAGCGGCAGGAGTCGACTGCGTCTACCCCATCCTCCTTTCCGAGGCCGACGCCATCGCCAGGTTCGTCGATGCGGTGCAGGCTCCGGTAAACATCCTGGCCCTGCCGGAGGCGCCACCCATTCCGCAGCTTGCCGAACTGGGGGTTGCACGAATCAGCTACGGCCCGCTGATCTACCGCCGCTCCATGGAGGAGCTCGCCACGTTCCTCGCGGGCATCGTCCGATAGGGAACCCGCGTCAGCGCGGGGCGGCCCCTCTGGCGAACTGAAGCGCTTCCTCGGCGAGCTGTTTCCACTGACTGCCGTGTCGCGCCGGGGTGCTGACCCACTCCTTCATGACCCGGCCGTGCCCCGGATCGAATCGGGCGCCGGAGCCGGACACGACGAGCCGATCGACACGTTCCCTCGGCAGCTTCGCAACGAGCTCGCCCCTGACGAGCATGGCGAAAACCTTCCCCCCGACCCTCAGCCCGGGCGACTTGCCGAACCCGGTCCCCTGGCTCACCGCCGGTTCGGCCAGGAGGGCGACCGCAAGCGACTCGAATAGCTCCTCCGGATCACCCACTTCGGCCCCGGTGGCCATCACGCGCTCCTCCCGGGCACCTGAGCGCTCAGGCCGGCGGGATGTTCTGGTTGAGGCGGAAGAAGTTGTCGGGGTCGTATCGGCGCTTCAGCCCCTTCAACCGGTCGTATCTCTCACCTCCATAGGCCTGGCGGACCCGCTCCTCCCCCTCCTCCATGAGGAAGTTCACGTAGACGCTGGTGTGGTGGGGCTCGAGGGCCTTCCAGAAGGTTCTGGACCACTCCCGCTCCTCATCGAAGCCTTCGGACGTCGCGGTAGTGGCGTTGATGTTGAACGTGTGTCCGGAGGTCCGGCCGTTGAAAGCCGTCTCGTTCTCCCCTACTCGGGAGATGGCCCCGCCCAGGTGGAAGATAGGGAAGGCCGCGAGCGGGGACCGGATCCGCACGGCATGCTCGGCCGTGATGTCGATGACTTCGTCCGTGAGCTCCGACACGTCGCAGGATCGGAAGTAGTACGACCAGCCCTGCGGGAAGGACGCATCGAACATCGACTGATGGGCTACGAACGGCTTCGGGAGGCACAGGTCCAGGACCGGGGAGCCGAATTCCTTCATCGGACGCACGACCTTCTCCCCTTCCTCCACGGCCCCGCGGAGCAGCAGACGACCGTGACCACGGGCTTGCCGTGGAGC
>JACDCJ010000101.1 GCA_013817655.1 Actinosomnolentus pattersoniae (SeqCode) | reverse complement strand
ACCCTCGGCCACGCGGCGCGGATCGAGAGCGGGAGCCCTGCCACGGGCAGCGGAACGATGCACGAGCTGGAGCAGCGCGAACTCCTGAGGCGAGCCTTCAAGGGCCTGTAAAGGGGGAAAGGGTGTCCCTGGTTCAGCTCGTAACGGCTCTCGGCTCCCGGGAGGAGGCGGAGGCCCTGGCCCGGTCGGCGGTGCAGGACCGGGCCGCAGCCTGCGCCCAGGTGCTCGGGCCTGTCGCGAGCGTGTATCGGTGGGAGGGGCGCATCGAGGAGGCGCAGGAGTACCTGTGCATCCTCAAGGCACCCGAGGCGGCCCTCGAGCGGCTGACGGCTTTCGTTCGGGAGCGCCACCCCTATGACACGCCCGAGCTGGCAACGTTCGAGTCCTCGTTTGTCGACGAGCGCTATCTGGCGTGGATGAGGTCGGAGACGTGACCGCAGAGATCCGCGAGGCCGTGATCGTCGAAGCCGTCCGATCGCCGATCGGCAAGCGGAACGGCTCGCTCAGGGAGTTCCACCCGGTCGACCTGCTCGCCGAGATCCTCAAGGAGATCGTGGCGCGCTCAGGCGTCGATCCCGCTCGGATCGACGACCACATCACCGGGTGCGTCTCTCAGGTGGGCGAGCAGTCGATCAACGTGGGCCGAAACGCCTGGCTTGCGGCCGGATTCCCCGAGGAGATCCCCTCCACCACCGTCGATCGGCAGTGCGGATCCTCCCAGCAGTCGATCCATTTCGCCGCCCAGGGGGTCATGTCGGGCGCCTACGACATGGTCCTTGCCTCCGGGGTCGAGAACATGTCCCGCGTCCCGATGGGATCCTCCATGGCGGGTGGGAGCCCCTTCTCCGCACAGCTGATGTCGCGCTACGACGGCAGGCTCGTCCCTCAGGGCGTGTCGGCCGAGCTCATAGCGACGAGATGGAGCATCACCCGCGAGGAGTCGGACGACTTCGCCTACCGCTCCCACGTGCGGGCGGCGGCCGCCACGCGCGAGGGCCGCTTCAGGCGCGAGATGCTGCCGCTCAAGGTCGCCCTCGACGGAGCGCGGACCCTTCTGGACCGGGACGAGGGCATCCGGATGAACCCGGACCGCGAAAGGATGCGCGAACTTCAGCCGGCGTTTCGGAATCCGGGCCTGGAGCAGATGTTTCCCGGAGAGCTCCGGTGGACGGTCACCGCGGGCAACTCCTCCCAGATCTCCGACGGCGCGGGGGCGGTGCTCATCGCCGCCCGGGAGACCGCCGAGCGGCTCGGGCTGAGGCCGAGGGCCAGGTTCGCGTCCTTCTCCTTGGCGGGTGACTCGCCGATCCTGATGCTGACCGCGCCCATCCCTGCGACGCGCCGGGTGCTCGAGCGAGCCGGCCTGGCACTGGAGGACATGGACGTCGTCGAGATCAACGAGGCGTTCGCCTCGGTGGTGCTGGCGTGGCAGCGGGAGCTGGGAGTCGCCGACGACTGGCTCGAGGAACGCGTCAACCCGAACGGCGGCGCTATCGCGATGGGGCATCCTTTGGGCGCGACCGGGGCGAAGCTCATGACCACCATGCTCCACGAGCTGGAGCGCCGGGGCGGACGCTACGGCCTGCAGACGATGTGCGAGGGTGGCGGCATGGCGAACGCCGCGATCATCGAGCGTCTCCAGTAAGGCCTATGGGACGGATGGCCACCTCCGGGCGCTTATGCTCGAAGGGTGCTGGGGCTCGAGAGCTGGGCGCTTTGGACGGTTGCGGCGGCCTTGTTCCTGTTCATCGTTTGGCTTGGTGGGTCGTTCCTCCGAGGCATCGTCCGGGTGCGGCCGAAAGAGCGAATCGAACCCGAGGAGGTGGCGGAGCTCGACGTATATTTCGTCTGCCGGGAGTGCGGCACCGAACTCCAGGTGACGCGGCTCGGGGAGGTGCAGGTCCCCCGGCACTGCGGGGAGCCCATGGTCGTCATCCGAAAGCCACGCCCCCAGGCGCGAACGCCGGCTCCGGGGGGCTGACCGAAGGATATCCCCAACGGTGGAAAACCGGTGTGAAGTGAGGTGGACAGATGAGCCGCGAGCCCCGCTCAGCGCCACTGCGTCGAGGCGAGGAAGCCGGCGGCGATCAGGCCCAGTCCACCGAACAGCCAGAAGTTGTTCGTCTCCGAGCTCACCGTGAAACCGAACAGGGTGAAGCCCGGCATGAGGTTCAGGTAATTGAGCACGATGAAGGCAACGCCGAGGAACATCGCTGTAAGGATGGCGATGCCGAACCACCTCGGGCTCGGCTTCGGTTTCTTTCGGGGCGGCGGCTGATAGCGGCGGCGCTTCGACTTCGATTTGGGCATCGGACGGTCCCTTCGGGGCGGGCATAGTATCAGCGGCATGACGGCGCGCATCCGGAGCGAGCCTCCGCCGGGCCCCGGCGTGGGGGGGCTCCGAGAGCGCCGGCGTCGGTCCCGCTCCGCCCTGCGACGGCTGAGTTGGGCGGCGCTCATCGGCGGCCTCGCGATGATCGCCTACGTTGGCTATCAGGTGTGGGGCACGGGGCTAGCGACCGCGGCCGCGCAGTCCCGCCTCCGCTCGGACCTCACGCGGACCGGATATCCCGAACGTCCCGAGGCCGGGCAGCCGATCGGGTTCATCCGCATTCCCCGACTCGGCGTCGACGCCGCGTTCGTCCAGGGGATCGACGAGGACACGCTCGAGCGGGGGCCCGGGCACTACCCGGACTCGGCCCTTCCGGGTGAGGGAGGCAACGTCGCGATCGCGGGGCATCGCACGACCCATGCCGCGCCGTTCTGGGCTTTGGATACCCTCGTACCCGGCGACCACGTCGCCCTTCGGACGGCGGCCGGGGAGTTCCTCTATCGCGTCGTCTGGGAGAGGGTCCTCGACCCGGGAGCCATCTGGGTGGTTCGCCCGACGGAGGTGCCATCTCTTACCCTGACGACGTGCAACCCCCGCTTTCGCGGGACCGAGCGCCTCGTCATCAGGGCCCAGCAGATCTACGGGCAAACGCCGGACGGCTTCATCGACCGGCGGTCGGTGGGCCTGGGGCTGGGCGGCAGGTCCTTCGCTTCCGGGTCATCTCGCGAGCTCGGGCGCTAGCGGCCGCGCAGTCTGGGGCGGATCCGGAAGAAGGCGGACGACCGACTCGGCGGCCTCCATCACTGCTCCCCGAGTGAACGGCAGCGGGTGGAGCCGACCGGTCGACCAGAGCTCGAACTGGTCTTTGAAGTGAGGGCTGGCGGGGTTCCCCGACTGCCCCACGGTGTTCGTCCCGACCGAGCGGTCGAGGTCCGCCAGGTCGACTATCTGTCGCCACGACGGGACGACGACCGCTTCATAGGAGACGCCGGGCTCGAAGAGGCCCTGCAGGACCGTTTGCTCGTCTCCCCCCATCGGCGCCACGCCGCCGGTGAAGAGCTCGGCGAGGTCCGGGATTACAGCGAGCGGTCCGGCGAAGCGCACGCTGTGGAGGCCCCCCCATGACCAGGCGGCGATGTCGGGGCCGAAGGCCGCCGTCAGCTCGTCGAGGGCGGCGTCAAGCGCCTCCCGCAGAACCGCGTCTCGCCCCGCGCGGCCTTCCTCCCCGAACCAGGTCGCTGTCGGGTAGGCGAGCAGATGGGGCAGCACCTGGTACTGGAACGTGTTCGTCCACTGGCGTCTCGCGTACGCATGGTCGTACAGCTCCTCGCCCAGCCGCGGCCGAAGGATAGCCTCGGCGATCCTTCGGCTCCACACCTCGAAGACCGCCGCGGCGGCGGAACCCGGCGCGACGTCGAAGGCCCATCCCTCCAGCAGCGCGAGCGCCCGCCGCTGGCGCTCGTCGGCCGGCCGGATCTCGAGCAGCCATGGCACCACCTGCCGGGCCGGTAGCGAAACGGTGTCCATCTGGATCCGTGCGAAGGACTCGGGATCGTGCAGGGGCGTCGCGGTGAGCAGCTCGGTGATGCGCCTGGCGCGGTGGGGAGGAAGGAAGTCCCGCCCGAGGTCCCAGGGATAGGTATCGTCGTACGGCTTGTTGTTGGCGGACACCAGGAATCCCTCGTCCGGGTTGTAGCTCCACGGCAGCTCGTCGAACGGTACGTAGCCCTCCCACTCGAAGGCATCCGTCCAGCCCGGCGCCGGCACGGAGCCATCGCCGGCACGCCGGATGGGATGCAGGCCCGTGCACTGATATCCGATGTTCCCCTCGACGTCGGCGTAGACGGCGTTCTGCCCCGGACACGTCCAGCCGCGCAGCGCCGACCGGAACTCCCGAAAGTCGCCCGCCGTATCGAGGCCGTGCACCGTGGAGGGCTCGAGCGCCTCCTCCAGTCCGACGAAGCGCAGAGCGTACGTCTCCCGGATCCCCCCCGCGACGACTTCCGGGCGCGCGATCCCGACCAGGTAGGAGTCGAGGATCGGGCCGTGGCGCGACTCCCGGACCTCGACGATCTCGGGGGCGCTTCGCCCACGCACCTCGATCTCCTCGCGGTGGAAGGCGAGCGGCTCCCACGTCCCCTGGTAGAGCGCGGCGGTGCCGTCATCGCTCAGGCGCTCGAGGTAGAGGTCCTGTGTGTCGCCTCCAACGTTCGTGAAGCCCCACGCGATCCGATCGTTGTGGCCGATGACCACGCCCGGCGAGAAGGGGAACGCGACGCCGCGGACGTTCAGTCGGGGCGCTCTGAGATGAACCTCGAACCACGCGGATGGCATCTGGACGAGGAGGTGTGGGTCGTTGGCGAGCAGTGGCATCCGCGTCACGCTCCGCCGGCCGCCGACCACCCAGTTGTTCGACCCCTGCCCGTTAGAGGGTCGGGGCGCCTCCCGCAGCAGCTCCAGGGTTGCCCGAGGTCCGGTCCGGGCGCCCCCCTCGCCTGCCACCACGACGGAGGGCTCCGAGGGAGGGCCCGGGAAGAGTGTGCCGACCGCGCCCCAGCCCAAGCGGCGTGCGATCTCTGCACGGAGCAGTTCGGCATCCCAGTTGTTCGAGAGCGACCATCCAACATAGATGGCGGCGGCGGCGATGAGCTCCCTCGCCTCCGTGGCGCCGGGAACGAGGGGATCCACCTCGAGAACGTCGTACTCGATCGGCCGCGCCGGCATCGTTTCGACCCAGGCGCGAACCCCTTCGGCGAACGCATCCGCCATCTCGGCCGACCGCTCGTCCCACATTCCGACGAACCTGCGGGCGGCGCGGCCCCAGCCGACCGTTCGGACGAAGCGGTCGAGTGGGAGGGTGAGCTCGCCGAACATCTCCGAGATCCGGCCCGTCGCCAGGCGCCACGCCATGTCCATCTGGAACAGCCGCTGGGAGGCCACGACGAAGCCCTGAGCGAAGTAGGCGTCGCGAGCGCTCTCCGCGTAGATGTGTGGCACACCCCAGCGGTCGTGGACGACCTCGACCGCCTCCAGAAGCCCGGCGCCTCGGATCTCGCCCTCAACCGGCGGGAGGCCCGCCCGGGCTCGCTCCTCGAGTGTCCTCGCCCACTCCGACCCCACCGAAGGTCCCTCCGAACGATTTCCCGATCACGCGCAGAGGTGAAGGTAACCGACACGTGGTCGGCGTATGGGGATAATTGAGGCTCCGTTGGTCGAGGAGGAATGATGAACCCACGCCCCTGGCTTGCGAGCTATCCCGAGAGGGTGCCCCACACGCTGGCCCCGTACCCGGAGCGCTCGCTGTACGGGCTGCTGGAGGATTCGGTCCGGGGCTTTCCCGACGCCCCGGCGCTGGCGTTCTGGGTGCCGGGCGCACCGCTCGGCAAGAAGCTCTCGTACCGTGAGCTGGGAGAGCAGGTCGAGCAGTTCAGCCGCGTCCTCGCCTCGCTCGGCGTAGTGCGAGGCGACCGAGTCGGCCTGGTCCTTCCGAACTGTCCGCAGTTCGTCATCGCCTATTACGCCGCCCTTCGCATCGGTGCGGTCATCGTCGCCAACAATCCCCTGTACACCGAGCGTGAGCTCGCCCACCAGTTGAGCGACTCGGGCATCGAGGTCTGCGTCGTCCTGGACGTCCTCTATCCCAGGGTTCATTCGGTCCGCGAGAGCGTCCCCCTCCGCGAGGTGATAGTGGCGAAGGTGACCGACTACCTGCCGTTCCCTGTCAACCTGCTGGCTCCACTGAAGATGAAGAGGGAGGCCGCGAAGCACGGTGAGCCGTGGCCCCCGGTTCCCGCCGGGGCCGCCGTGAGGTGGTGGGCGGACCTGATGAAGGGTTCGTACACCGAGGCGCCCGTAGCCGACGTCGACGCCAGAAAGGACCTCGCCGGCCTCATCTACACGGGGGGGACGACGGGGTTCTCGAAGGGCGCCATGCTCACCCATTACAACCTCGTCGCGAACGCGATGCAGGGCGCCGCCTGGTTCGAGGACATGCAGGAGGGCCGGGAGTCGATCATGTGCGTCATCCCGTTCTTCCACTCCTACGGTATGACGGTCGCCATGAACATCGGGATCTACAAGGCGGCGAAGCTCGTTCTCGTTCCCCGATTCGATCTGGAGGCGACCCTGAAGGCGACCGCAAAGGAGAAGCCCACGATGTTTCCGGGCGTTCCGCGGTTGTACATCGCCATCAACGAGAGCAAGGACACGCCGAAGTACGACCTGAAGTCCATCCGGGCGTGTCTCTCCGGGGCGGCCCCGCTTCCGGCCGCCGTGGCGGAGCGGTTCGAGGAGATCACGGGGGCGCGGGTGGTGGAGGGCTATGGCCTCACCGAGACGTCACCCATCACCCACGCGAACCCGATCTACGGCAAGCGTAAGGCCGGGTCGATCGGGCTCCCCATCCCCGACACGGACTGCCGGATCGTCGACCTGGACGACTGGACGAAGGAGGTCTCGGGTGGACGAGGGGAGCTGGCCATCTCGGGCCCCCAGGTGATGCAGGGGTACTGGAACCGACCTGAGGAGACGTCCGCCGCCATCAGGGACGACCGTGACGGCCGGCGATGGTTCCTCACAGGCGATGTCGCCACGATGGATGAGGAAGGGTACTTCTCGATCGTCGACCGCAAGAAGGACATGATCATCGTGTCGGGGTTCAACGTGTACCCGACCGAGGTCGAAGGGGTCCTGTACCGCCACCCGAAGGTCCTCAAGGCCTGCGTGGCGGGCGTTCCCGACGCCCGGACGGGCGAGGCCGTGAAGGCGTACCTGGTTCTTCGGGAAGGACAGAGCGCCACCCCGGAGGAGATCATCGAGTTCTGCGGAGACGAGCGGCGCGGTCTGACGGGTTATCGGGTGCCGAAGCTCGTCGAGTTCAGAGATTCGCTTCCCGAGACGCTCGTGGGCAAGGTGCTGCGCCGGGTCCTC
>JACDCJ010000224.1 GCA_013817655.1 Actinosomnolentus pattersoniae (SeqCode) | reverse complement strand
GCCTGCATCTGCTTGTAGTCGTCGCTGATCCTTATCAGCTCCTCTGCCGTGAACTGCTGCCCCGCAGAAAGACGCTCGTGACGCAGGATGGCGTCGAAGGCCGAGGTGTCGGCCCTTATCTCGGCGATGCGGGCCTGCGCGTTCTGCAGGGGGCTGCCGTGGGGGATCGGATACTCGTCCGGGTCGCAGTACGCGAGCCGTCCGCCCGCTGCTTCGAGGACCGTCAGCTTCAGGTCCGCGAGCGACAGGGGCGAGTCCGTCGGAGTGGGAGAGCCCGCCGGAGCGTTCGCTTGCGCGCACGCCGTCGCCGTCAACATCAGCGCAAGGAGGACCGGCCGGCTCCAACACCCCCGACGGCCCGCGGCGTTCAGACCGGCCCACGCCTTGGAAGCTCTCGGCTCCTCCCTCATACAGGTTCCGACGACGGTTCGGCCGGTCTGGTTCCCCAACCGGGGCAAATTCACGGCCGAATCCGATCTGATCGAGAAGCTCGACGAGTGGCCGTTCGTCCCAGACGGGGTCTTGGCCTTCCGGCACTATCTCGACGAACGAGCCCGCTGACTCGGCCTCAGGGCTCTGCTCATGCTTTGTGCCGCGCCTGTTTGTGCGAGTTCGGAGCATGGGTCCCGGTCAGAACATGCCGTAGTGGCGAGTGACGGTGAACTCGTAGATCAGCCGCTGTTCCTCCTCCATCATCCGCAGGAAATCCTCCGTTGTCCTCTCCTGCCCCGCCCATCCGATCTTCTCCGTCCTTGGCGTGGTCGCCGGCTGCCCCTGCATCACACGGAACAGCCGCAGGTTCGCCTCCGGCGCAGCGGACCCCTCGAGGATCGTCACCGTGGTCTCCAACCCGAGCCAGTTCCAGGCGTTGGAGGAATCGTACGGATCGAAGACGAACAGCGTCGATCGCGGATCGCGCCGCAGATGCCCGGTCCTCACCCGGTTCTGCGTCCCGGAGCTCCAGAGTCTTCCATCGACCAACCCAACCCCAACCCGGACGACGTGCGGCGTCCCGTCAGGACGGAGGGTGGCCATAGCTGCCGCGTGATGCCGCTCAAGGAACTGCTCCACTCCCGCATCCATGACTGCCTCCTTCTTCGGTGCGGATACGTTGCCATGTTCAGCGACCGGGTGTTCGCTCGATGACCGGGGGTTTCAAGGATCTCGCAAGTGTTACCCTCGGTGTGAGCGGGCAGCAGCCTGCGGTTCGCGAAGGGCGATCGACGGTGGCAGGCCCGGCACCGGTCCTTCACTCCCACGAATCGGGCCCGATGAATGGGAGCCAGGGGGGACCGACATGATCAGTGGACGCTCGAACCGAATCGTAGGTGCCTCAACGAAGGCTCAAATCGTACGGACCTATCTCGAGAAGCGTGTCTGTGCCGCGGAGTCGTGCTGCACCGTCCTCTCCATATACAACCAGGCTCAGTTCTGTTCCGTGCACGAGTCTCCGATGAGACGCTCCGACCTGCTCTTCCGCCGCTAGCCAGAAGGCTCGCGGCCGGATCAAACTCCGCGTCCCTCGCCGTTCGGGTGGAATATCCAAGCCCCATGCGCCGTTCTCTCGCCTATCGGATACCTGGGAACCTCCCCATCCTCGAACGGACAGGAGATTCAATGTCGTGGACCATCGACGAAGCGCACACGACGATCGGCTTCAGCGCCCGCTACATGGGCCTTTCCACCGTGAGAGGTCGGTTCGGCACATTCAGGGGTGAGGTCGACATCGACCCCCGCGACCTGACCAGTTCGCGAGGCCGGATCGAGATCGATATGGCAAGCGTCGACACCGGGGACGACACGCGGGACGAACACCTCCGAAGCGCGGACTTCTTCGACGTGGAGAACCATCCCACCATGGTCTTCGAGTCAAAGGCCGTCACCCCGAAGGGCGGCGACGTCTTTCGCGTCGTCGGCGACCTCGCGATTCGCGGCGTCACCCGAGAGGTGGAGGTCGACGTGGAGTTCGCCGGCGAGGGCGTGGATCCGTACGGCAACCGACGCCTCGCCGGAAGCCTCACCGGCATCATCCACCGCAGCGAGTGGGGGCTCAAGTGGAACATCGCCCTCGAGGCCGGCGGTCTCCTGGTGAGCGACAAGATAAAGATCGAGGTGGACGGCCAGCTGGTCGAGAGCAAGGCCGCCGCCGAGGAGACGGCT
>JACDCJ010000100.1 GCA_013817655.1 Actinosomnolentus pattersoniae (SeqCode) | reverse complement strand
GCGTACGGCGTCTGGCGCGAGAAGCGCTTTGTCGGTCGCACGTACCTGGGGGTCCACCGCTCGTCGTTCCTCGTGGACGGGGCGGGGCGCATCGCCGGCGCGTGGTACGGGATCAAGCCAGACGAGACGGTGCCCGCCGCGATGTCCGCCCTCGCCGGCTGACCGAGAAGGAACACTCGCCGGGCCGGCTCGGGCCGGCTCGGGCCGGCTCGCTGGATCGCCATAGGTAGGGAAGTATGGCAGTATGGTGGTATGGCAAGGATCAAGACCACGCTGATGATCGATGAGCACCTGATGCGGCAGGTTCGGATCCGCGCCGCCCGATCGGACAGGAGCCAGTCCGAAGTCCTCGAGGGCGCGTTGAGAGAAGGCCTTGGCGTGATCGAAAGGATCAGGGCCAAGGCGCGGCTCTCGGAGAGGGAGGCCCTCGATCTGGCCTCCAAGGTCGTCCACGACGTCCGAGCTCAGAATCGACGCGAGAGGAAACCCTAACCCATCCGCATCGTCATCGATGCCGATTGCCTGATCGCGGGAACCCTTACTTCGACGGGTGCCACCTCCGAGCTCCTCGATCTCTGGCAGAGTGGTGAGTTCGAGCTGATCGTCTGCCCGCAGCTCATCCACGAAGTCAGGAAGGCTCTCTTGCATCCTCGGATAGCGAAGAAGTACGACATCACTCCCGAGGAAGCTGGTAGCTTCGCGAGCCGGCTGTCCGAGGAGGGCCTGCTGTTCGGCGACCCGGTCGACCCGCCACGCCTGGTGCCGGACGATCCGCAGGATGACTATCTCGTTGCGCTGGCGCTGGCGGCGGAGTCGGACGCCCTCGTGACTCGGGATCGGCACTTCGACAGGGTCAGGGTGAGGGGACTTCCCATCGTTTCTGCTCGTCAGATGGTCCGTCGTCTACGCGTTCCCTAGGCCGGCGGTCAGCCGGCGAGGCGACTGCGCACCAGGGCCTGGACCGCCTTGCCGTCGGCGCGGCCCTTCGCGCGGGCCATGACGTGGCCCATCACCTTCCCCATGTCGCCGGACCCGGAGGCACCCGTCGCGGATATTGCCTCCTCGACGAGGGCGGCGACCTCGTCATCGCCGAGCGCCGCCGGAAGATAAGTGGAGAGAACCACCAGCTCCTCGCGTTCGAGCGCGGCGCGGTCCTCACGCCCGGCCCCCTCGTAGGCCTCGATCGCCTCCCGCCGGCGCTTCGCCTCGCGGCCGGCCACCTCCACGAACTCCTCCTCGTTCAGCGGATGGCGGAGCTCGACCTCCCGGTTCTTCACCGCAGCCGAGAGCAGACGAAGTGCCCCTAGCCGGGTCTTCTCCCCCGCCTTAAGCGCCGCCGTCTGCTCCCTCGCGAGCCGGGCCTTTGGATCGGCGTCCGGATCGCTCACTAGAATCGCCGCCCGATGTCCGCGCCCATGCTGGCAACACTAGCCGACGTGCTCGTTCCGACGCTCCCGATCCTGGCGGCCGTCGGGGCCGCCTGCGTCCTCTACGGCGTCTTCGTCGAGCGGCAGTGGTACCGGACGGCGACCTACGACCTGCCGATCCTCCCCGCGGACGCGCGGGCGCCGCTCACGATCCTGCACCTGTCCGACCTGCACTTCGTGCGGCGGGACGATCGGAAGGCCGCTTTCCTGTCGTCGTTGCCGCCGGCGGACGTCACGGTCGTGACCGGGGACATCCTCGGCGAGCCGGCCGCCGTGGAAGCGGCCGTGGCCGCGCTTCGCGCGACGCGCGGCGCCATCGCGTCGTACTTCGTCCTGGGCTCGAACGACCTGTTCGCCCCGCAGCCGCTCAACTACGCGGCGTACTTCCTCCCGTGGCGCACACGCAGGAAGGGCATCCCCGGCAGGTCCCCCGACCTGGTGGCCCAGATGGAGGCCGACGGATGGACGCACCTGCGGAACCGGCGGACGGAGCTCACCGCGGACGGGGTCCCGTTCGAGATCGTGGGCTTGCACGATCCGCACATCGAGCGGGCCGACCTGCGGGTCGCTCCCCGTCGGCGGGAGGACGCCGTCGGGCTCGCCATCGTCCACTCTCCGGATCCGGCTCCGGAGCTTGCCGCGCTGGGCTACGACCTCGTCCTCAGCGGACACACGCACGGGGGGCAGGTCCGCCTGCCGTTAGTCGGGGCGCTCGTCACGAACAGCGTCATGCCGAGGCGCCTCTGCATGGGACTCGTGCGCCTGGGCCCCGCGCTGATGCACATCTCGCCCGGCCTCGGAACGAGCAAGTACGCCAAGTTCCGGTTCCTGTGCCGTCCCGAGGCGACCGTCCTCAGGCTGGTGCCGGCGCCGGTGCACGAGGGACGCCGGGCCGCGTAAACTGTCGGTCCGGCCTCTTCGGCCGGAATCGGGACGTAGCGCAGCTTGGTAGCGCGCAGCGTTCGGGACGCTGAGGTCGCGGGTTCAAATCCCGCCGTCCCGACTCCTCAGGAATCAGAGCTCCTCGCCGGCGGCGACCACATCCGCCGCGTCGACGGCCTCCACGCGCCCGTCGCGGATGGCGAGCACGCGGTCCGCGAAGCGCACGATGGGCCGGTGGTGCGTCGCGACCAGGCAGCAGGTCCCCTCGGAAGCCGCACCCCTCAGGGCTCGAAGGACCCCCCGCGTCCACACGACGTCCTGATGGCCGGTCGGCTCGTCGGCCATGAGGAGTCGCGGAGAGAGGACGAGCGCCCGCGCGAGCGCCGTGCGCTGCTGTTCCCCGAGCGACGTCTCGGAGGGAAGGCGTTCCCCGAGGGAAGACAGCCCGAAGTCGCCGAGAACCCGGTCGACGTCGATCCCATCGGTGCCGGCCGCCCCGGAACGGGGCTTACGAAGGCGCACGGGAAGCTCGACGTTCTCCCGCACGCTGAGCTCCTCGATCAGCCCGAGGCTCTGCGGAACGATCGCGAGCTCGCCCCACCGGAGGTCCTCCGGAGCGGAAAGCGGAGCGCCCTTCCAGGAGATCTCGCCCGTGTCCGGATGCTCCCACCCCGCCAGGATGTTCAGCAGGGTCGTCTTGCCAGACCCGGAGGGCCCGACGAGGGCGACCACCTCTCCCGCGCTCAGGAAGAGGTCGACTCCCTGGAGCGCATGGATCTCCTCGGGACCCCGTCGATACATCTTCGAGAGGTTCGACGCCTCGAGAACCACCGGGCTCTCCCTCATGGCGGCGTGATCCGCACCTCTCCGTCCTCGACCGATATGACCGCCCGCCGGTCCTGGAACATGAACAGCGCTCGAGGCGGGAGTTGGATCCGGCCCGAGTCGTCGATCACCGAAAGCGTTCGCGTCTCCCTGCTCTCCGCCTCCAGCGCTCCGTGTCGCAGGTGCAGGGTCCGGTCCGCGACCTTCACCACGTCGGGATCGTGCGTCGACAGCACGAAGCTGGTGCCGGACCGGGCGAGCGTGGCCACGGTCTCCAGGAGCGCGGCTCCGGTCGCGCTGTCGAGCTCGGCCGTCGGCTCGTCCGCCACAACGAGCCGTGGCCCCCCCACCACCGCCTGGGCGAAGGCCACCCTCTGCTGCTCGCCACCGGAGAGCTGGGACGGGAGATGTTCCCGTCGCCCCTCGATCCCCAGGAGCCGGAGCAACCGATCGATCTCGGACCGCTCGGAGACGCCGCGGAGACGAGCGGCCAGGGCGAGATGCTCGCCGACGGTCCGGTATGAGATCAGGTTCGAGGACGGCCGCTGGAACACGTAGCCGACGAGCCGGCGGCGTACTCTGCGGAGCTCCCGGCGGCTCAGGCCTCCCACGCTCGTTCCCCCGATGAGCATGACCCCGGCCGTCGCCCGATCCATCCCGGCCAGGATCCGGAGCAGGGAGGACTTCCCGCTTCCCGAGGGCCCGACCACGGCGGTCACGGCCCCGGCGGGGAACTCGGCGTCGATCCCCTTCAGCGCATGGACCTCGCCGGTGGCCGTCCAGTAGATCTTCACCAGCCCCGTGCAGGTCGCGGCGGCCCCCTCAGTCGGCAAGGCGCATCACCTGGGCCACATCGGCCCGGTCCGCTCGGCGCTGGACCAGGCGACCGCCCGCCCACGAGAACGCCAGGAGCGACGCCGCGGTCAATCCGAGGACGGGAAGCGGGAGCCGGAAAAGGGGGGCGGTCCCCAAGTCTCCGACGATCACGAAGCGGCCGTACACGAGGAGCGACGTGATCGCCGCGAGACCGCTCCCCAGCACGAACGCGGCCAGCAGCATCCCCGCCATCTCGAGGGCAACCGATCGTTCGTGGGCCGCCCGGGACAGGCCCATGCGCCTCGCGAGCGCGTACGCCGCCTCGCCCTGGCGCTGGCGCGTCTGCAGGTACAGGAATGCAGCGATCAGCACGACGATTCCGCCGAGGATGCCGAGGGCCTGCATGAAGGTGAGCATCCAGGTGAGCGCGAGGAACTCGGGCGTCGAACGGATCTCGGTTGCGTTCTGCGAGCGGACCACGCCGATGCCCTCGCCCCTCGCGTAAGAGACGAGCGCCTCCTCCGGCGCTTTCGCCCACAGCTCGAACCGATCCGCCAGGCGGGGCAGCGAGGTGTCGTTCGCCTCGAGGAAGGCACTGAGCGCGTCGGACGCCACTATCACCGCGGGGCGCTGGCCCACCATGCCTGGGAACGGATCGGCCGCGCCACTCACCCGCACGGGGATGTCGTAGCTCGCGATTCGCAGAAGGGGGTCGACGGGAGGAGCGGCTGGCCCGGCGATGACCACGGGAATCCGGTCCGAGCCCGCCGACCCGAGGCCGACCATCAACTGCTCCAGCGACGTGCCGGAGAACTCGTCCTCCCAGAACGCGGCCTCGGCGAACGATTCGGGGTCGACGGCCACAACGTCCATCTGCTCCGCGCCATCGCCGGAGGTGAAGGAGGCACCGGAGATTCGCGCCACGGCGGTGACGGGGAACGACGCCGCGCCGAGGTCCGGCACATCGCCCGAGAAGCCGACGGACGACTCGCTTCCCACGATCAGCGACGCCTCCTGGTTCGCCGTGCCCTCGATCGAGGAAGACAGCGTGGCGGCGTAGATGAGCATGCCCACGGACATGGTGGAGGCGACGACGAGCGTCGTCGCGAGCCGCGAGGCGGCGGTGAGCCGTCGCGTGGCGAGGTAGAGCGCGGTGGATCTCTGCCCACCGAGCGCCCGAAGCCTCGGGAGCAGCCGGACCAGGGCGCGGGTCGCCAGGCCGGCCAGCCCCGCGATGGCGAGGATCGGAAACAGGAGGAGCAGCCGATCGATCTCGGGCGGCCCGCCGGCCGAGTCCAGTGGCTCCGCCCCCCGGGTGAGGACCTCGTAGAAGGAAGCGCCCGCGAGGACCAGCACGACCAGCTCCCACGGGACCTTCGAGGCGACGCGACGGAACCGGTGCGCGCTCTGCTCCGATTGCGCGCGCACCGTCGCGGCCACGACGACACCGAGCAGCGCCACGGCCGCGGCCGTCGAGACCCCCACCTGTACCGCCGCGGACCGGAGGACGTCGGGGGCGATGACGCCCTCGGGCCCCAGGGCACGGACGAGCACCCATCCCGCCGCGAGCCCGGCCGCTCCGCCGACGAGCGCCGGGATGAGCGCCTCGGCGGCCGCCGCAAGGCCCAGGCGCGCCGGACTCACACCACGGGCGTCCAAGAGCGTGTACTCGACACGCCGGCGGCGAACCAGGAACGTCCCGGCTCCCGCGACAACCAGGAGAGCGACGATCCGCCCGGCCAGCGAGATGGTCTCGACCGGCCCCGTGATCGAGCCCACCACCGCGGTCGCCTGCCCGACCCACCCCGAGAGCGGCTCGTGGAAGTTCACCCGGTCGAAGGCGACGCCCAGCTCCGTCGAGGAGTCGAGCAGCTTCGAATGGAACCGGTCGACGCCCGCGGCGATCGCCCGGCGGTCATCGATTGTCCGGGGCGCCTGGTCGAAGGGGAACTCCCAGCTGAAAACTTCCTGGTCGTCCTCCAGACGGCGCCCTAGATCGAGGTAGAGGTCGAGGTCCATGAGCATCAGGGCGGGAGGGCGGGTGTCGGACCCCGAGGCCGGGTAGATGTACTGGGACATCGGGGCCCAGTACGGGGTCTCGGGCTCCCGCAGGAGGTCGGCGTAGATCCCCGCGACGGGGACCTTCAACTGGACCTCCCTCCCCCGGACCGTGATCTCGTCACCGGCCTGCACTCCCAGGTCCGAGGCGGTGAAATCGGCGAGCCATACGCCCGCGTCTTCACCTTCGTCCAGCCGCTCCACTTGGTCGCGGAAGCCGGTCCGCGACACCATTCGGACCTCAGCCGACCCCGAGGAGGTGGACACTTCCACGGGAAGGTCGCCGCGTCCCGTCTTCACCGGCGGTCCCACGAGCGAAGGACCCTCCGACGAGTCGGCGCCGCCGCGCCCGGCGAGCAGCTCCCGGGCGAGCAGGTCGTCCCTGTAGGCGTGGATGTCGGCGGTCACGACGTTGCTGAGGACGATCGTCACGCTGGGCACCGGCCCCTCGGTGCCCTCCACGTACCGCTGGAGGGTCGCGCCGCCCGCGGCGTCGAGGAACAGCGGCGTGGCCGCGCTGACGACCCCCAGGATCGCGGCGGCACCGGCGACCGCCATCGCCAGGCCGGGAAACCGAAAGAGACGCAGCGGAGGAATCACATCGGCGGGGAGGATTCCACAGGTCCTATCCCCCCCAGTCCTTCGGAAAGGATCGGTCCCCAGAGAGCCCGCCGAGCCACTCCCCGTCCGGATCGATGAACAGCCAGCTCGCGCGCGATCCGGCGAGCAGCACATCTCCGGTGGGAGACCAGATGGGAACCGTGTCGAAGTCCGGGTTCAGCCCCACGACCCGAAGGTCACCCGATCGTTCGAGGACCCGCAGGACGGCGCCCCTGGTATTGCGGTTGGCAATGGCGAGCAGGCCCCCTCCCGGCTGCCAGGCGACCTGCGTCCCGAACACCGTGCCCACATCCGGGAGGACCGTAACGGCGGCTTCCCCCGGGGGCCGAACGACGACAACGGCGGTCTGCACGCCAGCCTCGACGGCGAACGCGAGTCCCCCCTCGCTCCAGACCATCTCGCTGATGATTCGAGGCGGCCCATCCGAGGCGGGAATCCCTTCGAGCTCGGTGAGCCTGAGCAGCTCGGCGGGCTGCCCCCCGCCGGAGACGGACGCCTCCCAGACGGAGACGGCGTCTGGTGAGAAGGCGACGGTCTGCTCGTCCGGTGACAGCGCCCCGATACAACCGTCGGCAACCCGACGCCACTCCCGGGGCTCGGCCAGGTCCAGGACGTCGAGGCCGTCGATCCCCTCTCGGTCGCACCGGGACACGAGCAGCGTCCCCGAGGCCGGGCTC
>JACDCJ010000099.1 GCA_013817655.1 Actinosomnolentus pattersoniae (SeqCode) | reverse complement strand
CTCGTACTACGAGAAGCTGCCCCCGCTCGCCGAGCGCCATGTCCTCGTGCTCGACCCGATGCTCGCGACCGGAGGCTCCGCCGTCGCGGCGTGCTCGAGCATCGCGGCGAAGGGACCGGCCGAGATACGTTTCGTCTGCGTGGTTGCGGCGCCCGAGGGCGTTCGGCGCATGGAGGAACACCACCCCGACGTACCGCTGTTCGCCGCCGCGCTGGACCGAGAGCTGAACGAGGCCGGGTACATCCTGCCGGGCCTCGGAGACTTCGGCGACCGGCTGTTCGGGACCGAACCACACTCCGGGGTGCCGGGCGGCTGAACCGGGTGAGCCCGGGTCTCTGAATCGAAGCCCGGCTCGGTGGGTAAGACCCAAGCCCCTACATCGGTTCGCAGATGCCTTCTCGAGACACGGGATCCAGCAGGATCATCGCCGATCGCTACGCGCTCCGCGAGCGACTGGGCAGCGGTGGCATGGGCGTCGTCTGGAGCGCCCGCGACACGCTGCTCCAGAGGGACGTCGCGGTGAAGGAGGTCCTCTTCCCGGCCGCCATTCAGGGGACGGAGCGCTCCGCCATGCAGGCGCGGGTGCTGCGGGAGGCCCGGGCGGCGGCGCGCCTCAGCCACCCGGGAGTGGTCACCGTGTTCGACGTGGTTCAGCAAGAGGACCAGACGTACATCGTCATGGAGCGCGTGGACGCTCCGTCGCTCGCCGACCTCGTCGAGAGTCGGGGGCCATTGTCCCCCACGCGCGCAGCGGCCCTGGGGGTGCAGATCCTTCGAGCGCTGCGTTCTGCACACCGGAGCGGAGTCATCCATCGAGACGTCAAGCCGGGCAACGTGATGGTGTCGGCCGACGGGCACATGAAGCTCACGGACTTCGGGGTCGCCTCCGTCAAGGACGAGGCGACGATCACCACCACCGGCCAGGTGTTCGGCTCCCCCGCCTACATGGCTCCGGAACAGGCTCGCGGGCTGCCGGTTGGCCCCGAGGCCGACCTGTGGGGGCTGGGCGCGACGCTGTATTTCGCCCTCGAGGGACGGCCACCGTTCGAGAAGGGCCAGCCCATCCCCACTCTAACGGCCGTGCTCCAGGAGGAGCCTCTTCCCCTCCGGGGGGGCGGATCTCTTGGCCCACTGGTCCTCGCGCTGCTGAGCAAGTCCCCGGAGATGCGGCCTTCGACAGCCATGGTCGAGCGGCTCCTGGACGAGGTCGCCGCCGGCGGCGATGGGCTCGGCGCGCTCGAGGGCGAGCCGCATCCTGGCATGCGCCTCTTTGAGACGTGGACCTCTTCGGGGACGCAAGGGTGGGAGACCCCTCCCCCGAGCCCGAAACCGGATGGGCAGCGACCACTTGGCCGGTTGGGGTTGCTGGTGGGATCCGGCCTCGTCGTCATCCTCCTCCTCGGGATCCTCGGGCTGTCCCGCCTCGGGTCCGGCAACGAGGAGCCCCCCCTCGCGGCTTCCCCATCCGATCCGGCCTCCGCGGAACCGGCGGCCACCAGGCCGTCCGCGAGCCGAACTCCGAGCGCGAGCCCGTCGAGGTCACCGACGCCCTCCCCCTCCCCGACGCCGACGCCGGGGCCGTCGCCCTCACCCACGCCGACTCCACCCGCCAGCGCGTCGCCCACGTCCGCCGGCACGTTCGTGCCACAGGGATGGACCCCATACCGCCATCCAGCCATCGGGTATCGGATCGCGCACCCGAGCGGCTGGGAGGTGGTCCAAGTCGACGCGAACCGAACCGATTTTCGCGACCCCCGGTCGAGCACGTACCTGCGAGTCGGGTACACCGACGTCCCCAAGCCCTCGGCCCAGCAGGCCTGGGAGGAGTACGCGCCCCAGTTCGCCGCGACCCACGAGAACTACCGGGAGATCCAGATCACCCCCACCACGTACAGGGGCTTCGAGGCCTCCGTATGGGAGTTCACCTACACGGTCGGCGAGGTCCAACTACACGCCGTCGACCTCGGGTTCGTGACCGGCCCGGACGCGTTCGCGCTGAACTTCCAGACGCGGGCGGAAGACTGGGAGGCATCCCAGGGCATCTTCGAGCTCTTCAAGCGGACCTTCCAGCCCCCCGCGTAGCCCCGGCATTCCTCCGCGGGCTCCCGCCAGCCCTCAATGGGACTCAGGCCATGCGATGCACGGCCGGCCCCTCAGGGCGGGTGAGGTTTAGCGCCGTGTTCACCAGCGACACGTGCGAGTAGGCCTGCGGAAAGTTTCCGAGCAGCCGCCCGGAGCGTGGGTCGTACTCCTCGGAAAGCAGCCCGACGTCGTTCCGCAGCTCGAGAAGGCGGGAAAACGTGTCCGTCGCCTCTTCCGAGCGCCCCATCATCGAGAGGTTGTCGGCGAACCAGAAAGTGCACGCGAGGAAGGCACCTTCCCCGGGTGGCAGACCGTCCACGCCCTCGTCGGGACGGTAGCGGATCAGGAACCCGTCCACCATCAGCTCCCGACGAATGGCCTCCACCGTGCCCACCATGCGAGGGTCGGTCGGCGGAAGGAACCCGACGAGCGGGATCATCAGGAGGCTCGCGTCCAGCTGCTTGGCGCCGTAATGCTGTACGAACGCGCCCAGCTCGCCGTCGTAGCCCTCGCGACAGACCTGCGCGTGAATCTCGCTTCGGACGGCCTTCCAGCGATCGACCGGTCCGTCGAGTCCGAAACGCCTCACGGCCCCCACGGCGCGGTCCATCGCGACCCAGGCCATCACCTTCGAGTGGGTGAAGTGACGTCGCGGGCCGCGTACCTCCCAGATCCCCTCATCCGGCTGGTCCCAGTCGGACTCGAGGAAGTCCATGAGCGCTCGCTGGACGCGCCAGGAGGGCTCGTCCTCGCGGATCCCACTCCGTCGCGCCTGATGGAGCGCGTCCATGATCTCGCCGAAGACGTCGAGCTGGAACTGCCGCGCCGCCGCGTTCCCGATGCGAACGGGCCGCGATCCTTCGTATCCCGGGAGCCAGTCCAGCTCCATCTCGGGGAGCCGGCGCTCCCCGGCCGGCCCGTACATGATCTGCAGCTCCGAAGGTCGCCCGGCGACGGCTCGCAGGAGCCATTCTCGCCAGGCCTTCGCCTCGTCCCTATACCCCGCCTGCATGAGCGAGTACAGCGTGAAGGTCGCATCGCGTACCCACGAGTAGCGGTAATCCCAGTTGCGCACGCCTCCCGGCTGCTCGGGCAACGACGTGGTCGGTGCGGCGACGATGCCTCCGGTGGGCGCGTAGGTCAGGGCCTTCAGCGTGATGAGCGAGCGCGTCACCTCCTCGCTCCACCTCCCCACGTAGGAGCATCGCCCGGCCCACGCTCTCCACCAAGACTGCGTGTCGTCGAGGGCCTGGACCGGGTCGATCGGTGGGGGAGCTTCCTCGTGGGACCGGTGCCACGTCAGATCGAAGGGGACGCGCGCGCCCTCGACGACTACGAACTCCGCAACGGTGGTGAAGTTCTGCCCCCGGAGCTCGACGGGCGTGCGCAGTCGTAGTGCGTCGGGGCCAGCGATGGCCGCGAGCTCGGAGCCCACCCGGTGAACCCAGGGCACCACGGAGCCATAGTCGAACCGGACGCGGAGGTCCATTCGCATCTGGACGCGGCCGGCCCGCCCCTCGACGATCCGGACGAGGTCCACCTGACGCTCGCGGGGCGGCATGAAGTCCAGCACGGCCACCACGCCCTCGTCCGTTCGGAACTCCGTTTCGAGCACCAGCGTCTGCGGCAAGTACCGGCGGCGCACCGACCGGATGCGGGCGGCGGGGGCGACCCGCCACCGCCCGTGTTCGGGCGTGCCGAGGAGTGCCGCGAAGCAGGCTCCGGAGTCGAATCGAGGGAGGCAGAGCCAGTCGATCGATCCGTCCCTCGATACGAGCGCGGCCGTCTGGGTGTCACCGATGAGCGCGTAATCCTCGATGCGCGAGGGCATCCGGTGATTGTCCCCCTCGGAGCCATCCCGAATCCCCGAGGCTAGACTTCGGCCCGGGGCTTGGCGTTTGGCGAGCGAGGCTGGAGTGGACGACGAACTCGGATCGGGACTGGACGACCGTCACCTCGAAGACCTTCGCGAGCGCATCCGGCTGTCGCCCTTCCATAGATGGGCCGGGCTGGAGCTCGTATCGGTCGGGGACGGGCTCGCGGAGCTGCGAATGGACCTCCGGGCGCATCACTTCAATCCACAGGGGATCGTGCACGGCGGGATCATCACCGCCCTTGCCGACACGTCCATCGGACTCGCGCTTCGGTCCAGGCTTCGTCCGGGGTTCACACACCGAACCGCGCAGCTGAACGTGCACTTCCTCGCGAAGGGAGAGGGTGAGCGCATCGTCGGCCGCGGTTTCGCGCTCCATCTGGGAGAGCGAATGGGCTACGGCGAGGCGGAGGTGAGGGACGGCGCCCAGCGCCTCCTGGCACGTGCGACCGGCACGTTCATCGTCCTGCCGGCTCCGGGCGCCTTCTAACGATCGACTAGCAATCGACTAGTAGTCGACCTCGAGATCCTTCAGCGCGACCGGCATCTGAGCGAGGACCCCTTGCAGCTGCATGAGCTTCATGAGATCGCCGGACACCCGAAGCTTTCCGCTCATGTAGGCCGCCATCCCGGAGACCTCGTTCTTCATGAGCCCCACGGCCGTCTCGTAATCCTGGGTGATGGTCGCATCGACGGGTCCCTGGGCGTCGCCGGTACCGAGATGGGCCTCAGCGCCCTCGAGCTTGAACCAGTACCGCTGCTCGCCCTCGGGTCCCCCCTGGACTATCTGCTGAACCGACGCGGTGGTGGAGGTCGCCTGGCTCCGGAAGGCCTCGTTCGCGTTCAGCGCGGCCTGGACTGAGGCCGCCCATTCCTCCGACAGGAACTTCACACCCACGTGAGCCTCCTTCTGCGTGCGCCGCAGTATACCGGCCGCTCCTGCCGCCACCGGTCGCTCTGCGACGTCAAGATCCAGGCGTCGTCCTTCCCACCGGATCCGACCGGCCGGAGGACCCGATCCCGGCCGGGGAGACGAAGATCGCGGGATCGGTGAGGTGTCGGATGTCGTTCAGGAAGCGCATCTCGCGCCGCCTCCCTTCCACGCGCACCGTGTTGATCGCGGTGTTCTCCGGCATGAAGAAGAGGTCGTGCGGGATTCCCATGACGTGAGCGAGGTAGGCGTTGATGACCCCGGCGTGCGTCACGATCACGACGGTGCCCTCTTTCACGGAGTCGACGGCGTCCTCGACGGCCGGCACCACCCGGGCGCGAAGCTCTGCCCCCGTCTCCCCCTGCGGGGCGAGGCCGAACATCGGCTCCTGGTCTCGGAAGCGGCGGGCGACCTCCTCGTCCTTCGTGAGGATCTCCTCGAAGGGGACTCCCTCCCAAAGGCCTATGTAGACCTCCCCCAGATCGTCCACCTGGCGTACGGGCAGGCCGGTACCCTCCCGGAACGGCTCGATGGTCTCCAGGCATCGCCGGAAGGGAGAGGCCAGGATCGTCGCCGGCGGATCCATGAGCCGAAGTCGGGCCGTCAGGCGGATCGCCTGTTCCCGGCCCTCCTCTCCGAGGGGTGGATCCCACTGACGGCCCCGGGGGGACCGGAGGAAGTGGCGTGTCTCGAAGTCCACCCGGCCATGCCTGATGAGGAGCAGTCGGACCGTCAAGACGACCCCCCGCCATCACTTCCGGGGGCATCGGTGGCTGCCCCAGGGGGGCGCGCGGACCGCCGACGGGATCGACGCGCCTGCCATTCGACGGAGTAGTCCTCGACGTCCGATCGCAGCCAGACCCTTCCGCCGGCGAGGGACTGTACGGGCTTGGGGAAGTTCCCGCGATCGATGTATGTGATTACCCGCCGCTTGTCCCACCCGAGGATCTCCGCCGCCTCCGCCACGCCTGCGAGGAGCGGCTCGCTCTCGACGACCACGAGGCTCACCGGCTCAGACGGATCCCGGGGCTCCGGCTTCCTCCTCAGGGCCCGGCGGAGGTTCGCGAGGCAGCGCTCGCGGGTCGACCCCGTCACTGAGACGCCCTCGCGGCCGGAGACCGTCGCCCTCCAGCGCCCGGACTGCTCCTGTCTCATGCGCACCCTTGTGTCCACCAACGCTCCCAACCCCGCCCCGCGGGCGGCCATATTAGCGATTGACCGCGATCGAACAGGCGTTCTATTCTGATCGTGGGAAAGCGTATGCGCTGGGACAACCTGAGACTCGTCGAGCCCGCGGACCGCGGGAACATGAGCGCTCCCCTGTTCCAACAGGGCGCGGTGGCGCGTCGCTTCGACACGCCCGAGTTCCGCGGGATGACCTTCTACGAGATCCGCGCGAAGTCCATCATCAACCACGTGCCGGCGGCATCCAGGGTGCCGTTCCGGTGGACGATCAATCCCTACCGTGGATGCTCGCACGCGTGCGTGTACTGCTTCGCCCGAAACACCCACACATATCTAGACCTGGACTTCGGAGAGGACTTCAACTCACAGGTTGTCGTCAAGGTCAACGCCGGCTCGCTACTCCGCAAGGAGCTGGCGGCCCCCAGGTGGACGGGAGAGCACATCGCCATGGGGACCAATGTGGACCCCTACCAGCGGGCCGAGGGGCGATATCGCCTCATGCGAGACATCCTCGAGGGGATGCGCGATTTCGCCCAGCCCTTCTCCATCCTCACGAAGGGCTCTCTGATCCTGCGCGACGTCGACCTGCTACAGCAGTGCGCGAAGAAGGCCGACGTGGCGACCAACGTCTCCGTCGGCTTCGTGGACAAAGACGTCTGGCGGGCTATCGAGCCGGGCACCCCCAAGCCGCACAAGCGCCTGGAGGTCTGCCGGACACTGAACGAGGCCGGTATCCCGTGCGGGGTACTGATGGCGCCGGTGATCCCGTTTCTCACGGACTCCCCTGATCAACTGGAGTCCACGGTCGCGGCGATCGCGGAAGCGGGGGCCACCCACATCTCTCCGATCGTCCTGCATCTCCGAACGGGTGCCCGAGAGTGGTTCCTGCGGTGGATCGACGAGAACCATCCGGAGCTGGCGGAAGCCTATCGACGGCTCTACGCGCGGAGCGCGTACGCCCCGAAGGCGTATCAGAACGAGGTCGGCGACAGGGTGCGCCAGCTCGGTGAGCGGTTCCGCATCGGCAAGACCGGTCCGCGAGAGGCCCGGCGGATCCGCCCAGAGCCCTCGACTCGCGAGGCGCGAGCCGCTCCGCCGCCGGAGCAGCTCGCCATGCTCTGACGATCGCGCTGACACTCCCCTCAGGCGAGGCCGAGGCGGCGGAGCTCCGTTCGCCAGCACGGGCTGTGCCAGTGCCTGCGCGCCTCGACCTCCCCTACAGGAACCACGACGAGGTGGGGGAGGCCGGGGCGAAT
>JACDCJ010000009.1 GCA_013817655.1 Actinosomnolentus pattersoniae (SeqCode) | reverse complement strand
AGGTCGCGGGCCCCACAGACGAACGGGACCGTGAACCGCCACTTGTCTATGTGATGCTCCTCGTCGGCGGGCGTGAGGACCTCGCTCTCGTCGATGTAGTCCGCGCCCAGCGACTGCAGGATGTCCGCCTCGACGAAGTGGCCGATCCGGCACTTCGCCATGACGGGAATGGTGACGGCCTCCATGATCTCGGTCACCTTGACCGGGTCGGCCATCCTCGCGACCCCGCCCTCTGCCCGGATGTCCGCGGGCACGCGTTCCAGGGCCATGACGGCGACGGCGCCGGCGTCCTCGGCGATCTTCGCCTGGTCCGCCGTGGTGACGTCCATGATGACGCCGCCCTTCAACATCTCGGCCAGCCCCGTCTTCACCCTGAGGGTGCCGGTTTCGTTCTCCATGGAGACCTCCTGAGACGTCCGAGCGGCCCCGCCGCGCGCCCGAAGACCAGTGTACCGGGGGGGCCGCGGAGGCCGGCGTCGCGCATCGCCGGGTGAAGGTCGGTAAGAACAGACCGAGGCTTCAGCCGAGCGTGATCGTCACGTCGTCGGGGACTAGCTCGATCCAGGTGTTGCCGGGGGCGAGCGGGATGCTCCGGCCCCGAAGATCCCGGAAGACGGTGATGTCCCCCAGCCCCGGACGCGACCATGTCCCCTCGATCGCCCTGCCGCCGCGGAGCACGTAGGCCCTTCCCTTTCCGGTCGATATGGCGGTGGGCGAGGGAGCGCCGTTCACGTCGAGGATGCCGCTCGGGACGATCTTGACCACCTGGACGAGGACGTTCTTCGCGGAGATCGGACTGTCGTCGGAAAGCACATGGGGCTCGCCGCCGTCGTACCGGATCCACGCCCGCTCCGCGGGAGACCAACGCCACGAGACGTCCGAATAGCTCGAGAAGGGTATGGCGATCTCCGAAACGCTTCGGCCGCCGGGCGGAGCCTCCTGTGAGTACTCGAACAAAGGCCTGGGCGCACCGGTGGATGAGTCCGCCACGGCGTAAAGCTCCTGGGTGCTCGAGTACAGGTCGTGAGGCTTCTCCCGCTCCGGGTCTCGGTGGTACGCGCGCGGAACGACCGAGTCGCTCAGGTCCACGACGCCCGCGTCGCGGAGAGCTTGAACGACGCGGGGCACGGCGCCCGAGTAGCCGAGGAGCGGCTCGCCGAACTGCCTCAGGATGTCGGCGTCCGTCAGCCTGGCGCTGCGAATCGGCTCGATCAGCGAGGCATCGCTGCACTGGTAGACGGCGATGAACCGTGTGATACCGACCTCCACGGGCTGCTCGTACACGATGTCCGCCCACGACAGCCCCGTCTGGGGTCGGGCCGTCGGCAGGTTCTCGACCTTGACCGCCAGCGCCGGCCGGTTCGGAACCTCACCGTTGGGGTCGATTCCGGTCAGCGGGCAGATGGTCGGTGGTACGCCAACGGGTGGACCTCCCGCTCCGAGGTTGTCCTCGGTCAGCGCGTTCGCCAGGGGACCGATGCCCGCCCTTCCTCCGACGACCAGCAGGAACGTGATCGTCGCGATGACGGCGGTGGTGGTCACCAGCGAAGCGAGGACCCGGCCGCGAGCGGTCAAGGCCATGGGTGAGTTCCTCCTTGGATTCGGGGCGGCGTAGGTGAAAACAGCACTACGGATCTGGATCGTAGCGGCCCGTCTGTGGCGCCACAACGACATCCGGGTTGCATTTGAGTAACGCGCCATTCGGCTCGGCCGTGAACGTGGCGACTACTCTCGGGGCGTGGACGAGGACTCGCAGGCCAGGGAGTTGGAGAGGACCTCGAGGTCCCCGAGGCCTCTCCTGGATCGAGCCCTCTACTCGGCCAAGACCGTCGTGGCGCGATACCCGTCCATCGCGCTTCCGATCGCCCGTCTGCGAGGCCACGGCTACCCTTTCGGGAGCGAGACGGAGATCGTCATCGAAGGTTTCCCCCGCACCGGCACGTCCTTCGCCGTCTCCGCCTTCGAGATGGCGCAGCCCACGAAGCCGGTGATCGCTCACCACGTGCACGCGCCGGCGCAGCTCATCGCCGCGGTCCGCGCGGGCGCCCCCGCGCTCCTGCTGGTACGGGAGCCGGAAGAGGCCGTGCTCTCCCTGGTCATCCGCCCTCCCCAGAGGGGCGTCGCCGCGGCTCTCCGAGGCTACGTTCGGTTCCACGAACCCCTGCTCCGCCACCTAGACGGGATGGTGGTGGCGACGTTTTCTCAGGTCGTCCGGGACTTCGGCGAGGTCATGGAGCGCGTCAACCGCAGGTTCGGCACGAGCTTCCGACCCTTCGACCACACCGAGGAGAACGTGCGCATGGTCCTAGCGGCCATCGAGGCGTACACGAGGCCGGCGGGTGGAGGCGAGGAGGAGTTCGAGCGGATCGTCGGCCGGCCCTCGCACGTGCGCGAAGCGTTGAAGGCCCGGTTGCGCGGACAGTATCGGCTCCCCCGCCTGGACGCCCGCCGGCGCCGGGCTGAAGGGCTGTACGAGCGGTTCGCCGCGCGATCCGCCGGCTGATTCCAGCGCCACAGAAATGGTTCGAGGGCCTGCCCTACATCTCCTCCAGGCGCCGGATCCGATCCTCCATCGGCGGGTGGGTGGCGAAGAGGTCGTCGAACCAGGTCGCCCTCTCGCGCCGCTCGCGCGGGGGTCGGCTGAGCCACATATGTGCCGTGGAGTTCCTCGCGGCCCTCATAGGGGTCTCATCCGCAGCGACCTTTCGGAGAGCACGAGTCAGACCGGGCGGGTATCGGCTGAGCAACGCGCCCTGGACGTCCGCCAGGTACTCACGCCCAGGCGACACGGCGAGGCGGGTCGTCTGAGCGGCAACCAGCGCCAGCGGGGCCAGGACGGCCGCGGGGATCAGCATGAGGATGCCGCCGGCGCCCGGTCGTGAGCTCCCGGTCGGCCCGGCCGGCGAGCCTTCCAGCCCGAGGGAGCGCAGGAGGAACTCGGCGGGCACGGCGGCCGACCCGACGAGCGAGGCGACGACGGTTCCCAGAAGGGCGTCGCGATCCCGTATGTGGGCCACCTCGTGGGCGAGCACGCCCTCGAGCTCCACTCGATCCAGCTTCTCGAGGAGCCCTTCCGTGACGGCGATGACGCACCGCTCCGGGCGCGTTCCAGCGGCGAACGCGTTGGGAGCGGCCTCCGGAACGACGTAGACGGCGGGCTTCGGCACGCCCGCGGCGCCGGCGAGCCCGTCCACCAGGTTGTGAAGGCGCGGCTGCTCATCGGGTTCCACTCGACGGGCTCGGGCCGACCTCAGGATGAGCCGATGACCCGAATGATAGGTCGCGAACGACGCCGCGCCGGCGAGGGCGAGCCCAATGATCAGGCCGATCCTCCCGGATCCGAGCAAGGAGCCGATCAGGAACCCAAGACCACTCGCGAGGGCGAGGACCCAGAGGACCACGAGAGCCGTCCGCCGCACGTTCCGGGCGGCCTCCTCGTACAAGGGGCTAGGACTGAACCGGGACCGGCCCTCTGGACCGCTCGTCGATCTCGAAGAACTCCCGGGGGCGGAACCGGAGGACGCTCGCGACCAGGCTCGAGGGAAAGCTCTGGATGAGCGTGTTCAGCATCGCGACCTGGTCGTTGTAGAACTGCCGCGAGAACGCGATCTTGGACTCCGTGCCGGACAACTCCTCTTGCAGCGCGAGGTAGTTCTGGCTGGCGCGAAGCTGGGGATAGGCTTCCGCGACGGCAAACAGGCGCCGGAGGCTCTGGGTCAGCTGATTCTCCGCCTCTGCCTGGCGCCGCACGCCCGAGGCGTCCACCGCCTCCGCGCGCGCGCGGGTGACCGCCTCGAACAGCTCGCGCTCGTGCGCCGCGTAGCCCTTGACGGTCTCGACGACGTTCGGAATGAGGTCGTAGCGGCGCCGGAGCTGGACGTCGATGCCGGACCAAGCGTTCTGGGTGTGGACCCGCAACCGAACCAACCGGTTGTAGGTGAAGACGACGAAGAGCGCGAGCAGCCCGAGGAGGCAGAGCCCGATGACCTGGGCGAGCATGCCCGCCATCCTATCAGCGGGCTCCGCGAGCCCCGCGCTCGATCGCCTCCCGGTACGCCGATTCGACGTCGGCCGCGACCGCCTCCCACCGGTACCTTTCGGCCCGCATCCGTCCGGCGGCGCCGAGCGACGCGGCGAGCTCCTGGTCGTCGAGGATGCGGCCCAGGGCCGCCGCCAGCGCGGGCGCGTCCTCCGGGGGGACGAGGAGCGCCTCGACCCCGTCTCGAACCACCTCCCGATATCCAGGGATGTCGGACGCGACCACTGGGAGGCCGGCGGCCATCGCTTCCACCAGGACGATGCCGAAGCTCTCCCGGCCGGTTGCCGGAGCGAGGAACAGCTCGGCAGCCGCGTGGTATGGGGGGAGGTCTTCGTGAGGCACCGAGCCGAGCAGGATCACCCTGCCCTTCGCCCCCTCGGGGAGTCCGGCGACCAGCACTCGCTCGGCCCCGTCTCCGGCGACGACGAGGAGTACGTCGGGGTACCGGCCCGCCAGCAGCTCGAACGCCTCGGTCGCCACGCGGAAGCCCTTCCGCGGCTCGAGGCGATTCACGAACAGCAGCGCGCGCCCCGGCGGCAACGAGGCCGCCCGGGCACTCGCGAAGAGCTCGACGTCCACTCCGTTCGGCACCACGCGAACGGCGCCCCGGAAGTATCGGCTCACGAACGACGCGGCGGCGCGCGAGACCGCCAGGCGGACGGCGAGCCGGTTCCAAATCAGGCGCAGGATCGGCGAGAGCGCCGCAAGGGCTCGCGACCGTGCGGCATAGGCGTGGAACGTACCCACGACGGGCGCCCGAGCCACGAGCGAGGCGTAGAGGGACGTGCTGGGCGCGAACGGCTCGTGGACGTGGACGACGTCGGGCGCAAAGGATCGCAGGGCGGCCGAGATGCGCCGCGCGGTCCGGGGATCGGGTGAGACGGGCGCGACCGAGCCGTTGTAGGGCAGTCGCACGGGCCTGCCGATGATCACCGTGCCGGATGACACAGTCCCCGGCGAGGGTGACGAGAAGGCGGGCGCGATGACGAGGGTTCGGTGGTTCCGGCGCTCCAGGTGGCGGGCGAGCTGACGCACGTGTACCTGCACTCCCCCCGGGGCGTCCCAGGCGTACGGGCAGACGAGAGCGATCCTCATCCCATGTCGGGCACCGAGGCGTCCGCGGCCCATCGCTCATCGTCAGGCCACGCGGGCTGGAACATGTGCCAGTCGGTGGGAGCCTCGCAGATGTAACGTTCGAACCCCCCGGCGATCACCCGGGTCAGGGACTCCACGTCCTTCCGGGTCTCCCCGCTCCTCTCGATCTCTACGGGAGGACCGATCTTGACGTGCCATCCCTCCGCGGTGGTGAACACCGCGCACACGGAAAGCGGCGAGCCCGTGGCCAGCGAGAGGAAGGCGGGACCGGCAGGCAGCTTCCGGACGTCCCCGAACATCTCCACGTCGACGCCCCGCCCCGTCAGGTCACGATCGGCGACCAGCGTCACCGCGTGGTTCTCGGCGAGCAGCCCGACGAGCGTCCGCCCGACGTGCTGCTCCGACAGGGAAACGATGTTCATGCCGAGGGCCCGGCGGTGCCGGAGGAACAGCTCGAAGACACGGCGCGACGCCAGCTGTTCGGCGACGGCGGTCATGCGGTATCCCCGCACGCAAAGCCAGTGACCGGCGGCGTCCCAGTTCCCCATGTGTGGCAACGTCATCACGATGCCCTTCCCGGCATCGGTCGCGCGATCGAGGTGCTCCAGCCCATCCACGGTGCACCGACGTTCGACCTCCTCCACCGTCATGGTCCGCAGGGCGAACGTCTCGTACCAGTAGCGCCCGTAAAGCAGGAAGCACTCACGCGTCGCCCGCTGGACCAGCGTGGAGTCGGGGGGATGACCGAGCACCCGGCTGAGGTTTCGGGCCACGACCGCCCGCTGGCCGGCGTGGCGGCGAAAGTGCAGGGTCATGTAGCCCTCGGCCGCTCTTAGGCCCACCGAACGTGGCAGATGCATGCCCGCCCACTCGACGCCGCGCATGATTCGATACGCGCGGAGATCATCGTCCTTCTCCTCTTCGAGGCCGGACGCCGCCGGAGCCGTATCCAGCCTCGACCCCGAGAGGGCCTCGGCGCTCACCCGGGAGGAGCGGGGGTGGAGGTCCGCCGCGCCTGCCTCGCCACGTTCGCCGCGCGGACCGCCGCCGCTGCGCCCGTGAGGATGACGAACACCCAGATCGCGGCCTCGAGCCACCCGGTCAAGAGGCCAGCGGTGAGAACGCCCGTTCGCGCCGCCCGGTATCCCGCCTCGTCTCGGACCGCGAAGCCGAGTGATTCCCCACGCGCCCGCTCGTAGGCGGCCAGGTACGCGAGTCCGGCCGCCACGAGCGAGAGGATCGCGATGGGAGGATCCGCGTCTCGCGTCGCCCACGCGAGGGGCACCAGGACCGAGAAGTCGAACGCCCGGTCGACCAACCGGGCCAGGAGCTGCGATCGGGACCTCCGAAGGTCCCTCGATGATGGCGCGCCCGACACGAGGGCGAGGGCCGCGATCAGCGCGGGGATGCCCGCAAGGCGTAGGCTCCCCGAGAGGATCAGCGTGCCCGCCGCGGCGGAGCCGGCCACCGCAACGGCCAGCGCCGCCATGCGTTGGGCCTCGACCCTTCGCCTGGCGCGCTCGACCGGGGAATCGGCCATCCGGCCGAGACTACCATCGCCCCTATAATCGGCCCTCTGGAGGGCGCCCGGCCGCCGTCGATCGACCGGAGCAGGAAGGACCCCATGGACGTCCACGAGCCGCGGAACATCCGGAACGTCGTCCTCGTCGGCCACAGCGGGGCCGGAAAGACCAGCCTCATGGAAGCGCTGCTGTTCACCTCCGGAACGATCAACAGGATGGGCTCCGTCCAGGACGGCAACACGGTCTCCGACTTCGACCCGGAGGAGGTCCGCCGGGGGATAAGCGTTTCGCTCGCGATGGCGCCGATCGCCTGGAACGGCGTGAAGGTGAACGTCCTGGACGCCCCCGGGTATGCCGACTTCATCGGCGACGCGAAGAGTGCGCTTCGCGCTGCCGACGCATGCCTGTTCGTCGTCTCCGCCGTGGACGGGGTCGAGGTCCAGACGGAGGTCGTGTGGGAGATGGCCGCCGAGGCGGGCCTTCCACGCGTTGTGTTCGTGAACAAGATGGATCGGGAACGGGCCTCGTTCGACCGGACGATGGATGGCCTCGTGGCCGCGTTCGGAAGCCAGGTCGCGCCCATCCAGCTTCCCATCGGCGAGGAGCACGACTTCTCCGGCATCGTCGACCTCATCTCCCACCGCGCCTACCGTTACGACGCCGGCCCGATCGGGACCGAGGGGGACTGGCCCGAGGACCTCGCCGCCAAGGCGGACCCATACCGTGAGCGCCTGGCCGACTCGGTGGCCGAGGCCGACGACACGCTGCTCGAGAAGTATCTGGAGGAGGGCGAGCTCTCCACCGAAGAGATCGTTCGGGGCGTGCGGGCCGGGCTTGCCCAGGCGAGGCTCGTCCCCGTCCTAGTCGGGGCGGCCACCCAGCCCATCGGCGCCGACCGGCTGCTTGCGTTCGTCGCGGAAGCGCTTCCCTCCCCTCTCGATCGCCCCCCCGCCACGGTCTCGACCCGAGACGGCGGCACTCAGGAACGGCCAACCGATCCGAACGGCCCGCTCGCCGCCCTCGTCTTCAAGACGGTGTCCGACCCGTATGTCGGGCGGATCAATCTCTTCCGTGTGTTCAGCGGCCGGATCCGCCCGGATTCGAGCGTCTTCAACGCGAGCAAGGGCACCGAGGAACGAGTCGGCCAGCTGTTCACCCTGGGAGGGAAGGAACACGAGACGGTGGGCGAGATTCCGGCGGGCGACATCGGAGCCGTCGCGAAGCTCTCTCATGCCGCGACCGGAGACACCTTCTCCCTCAAGAGCGACCCCGTCGTCCTGCCGCCCGTCGAGCTGCCGGAGCCGCTCCTCTCGATGGCCATCGAGCCAAAGACCAAGGGGGACGAGGACAAGCTCTCGACGGCGATCGCAAGGGTCCGCGAGGACGACCCCAGCTTCCGGGTCGAGCGCTCCGCGGAGACCCACGAGACGGTTATGTACGGGATGGGCGAGGCCCACCTCGACACGATGGTTGAGCGGATGAGGCGGAAGTTCGGTGTGGAAGTCCTGACGCACCCGGCAAGGGTGCCGTACAAGGAGACGATCAAGGCCAAGGTCCAGGCGATCGGACGCCACGTAAAGCAGTCGGGCGGCCATGGGCAGTACGGCGTCTGCAACATCGAGGTGGAGCCCCTGCCACGAGGAAGCGGCTTCGAGTTCGTGGACAAGATCTTCGGTGGGGCCGTGCCGAACCAGTTCATCTCCTCGGTCGAGAAGGGGATCGTCAAGACGATGACCGAGGGCGTCGTCACGGGCAACCCGATGGTGGACATCCGAGTGACGCTTTACGACGGGAAGTTCCACAGCGTCGACTCTTCCGACATGGCGTTCCAGATCGCCGGCGCACTGGCGCTCAAGGATGCCGTGGCCAAGGCGGGAGTGGCGCTCCTCGAGCCCATCGTCCGAGTCGAGGTCCTGGTGCCGGAGAGCCAGACCGGCGACATCATCGGCGACCTCAATTCCAAGCGCGGCCGGATCCTCGGAATGGAGTCCACGGGCTCCGGCAAGCAACGCGTGAAGGCCCTGGTCCCCCAGGCGGAGATGACGCGCTACGCCATCGACCTCCGGTCCATGACCCAGGGCCGGGGTGCGTTCACGATGACGTTCGACCACTACGCGGAGGTTCCCGCCCACCTCGCGGAGAAGCTCATTGCACGGGTGAAGAAGGACCGCGACGAGCACTGACTTCGCCGGGATCCGTCATATCCCCCGGCCGCCGTCGACGGCTGAGCTCGTGATAGTCGGGGGCGGGGTCATCGGGGCGGCCACAGCGTTCCACGCGTCCCGAGCGGGCATGCGACCCCTGATCCTGGAGCGGCGCCCCGCCCTGTCGACGCTCACTACAGCCGCGGCTGCCGGAGGCTTTCGACTGCAACTCGACAGCGAGGACGACGTCCCGCTCGTCGCCGAGTCGGTGGAGCTCTTCCTGAACTTCGCCGACCTCACCGGGCAGTCGAGATACGACCCGGACGTTCGCCGGCAGGGCTACCTCTGGGTCACCACCGAGGAGCCGAGGGCCGAGGCGCAACGGGCCATCGTGGCCTCCCAGCGCGGCTGGGGCGTACCGGACTTGGAGCTCCTCTCCGGAGACGACGCCCGGCGTGCGTTCCCCTTCCTGGGGCCCGAGGTCAGGCAGGCACGGTTCCGGGCCGGCGACGGCCTCCTCGACCCCAAGCGCCTGACCCTGGGGCTGGCGGCCGGTTCCGGGGCCTCGGTGGTGACGGGGTGCTCGGTCCGTGGGTTCCGCGTCCGGGGCGACCGCCTTGTCGCCGTGGAGACGGATGCCGGCGCCGTGGCGACGCGTGCCGCCGTCATTGCAGCCGGGCCGTTCTCCGGAGTGGTCGCCGCGAAGGTGGGCATCGCCCTGCCGATCTCGACCGTGGTGCGGCAGAAGCTCGTGCTGCCGGACGTCCCGCAGGTGCCCGCGTCCGCTCCCATGACGATCGACGACGACTCGGGCGCCCACTGGCGCCCTGTACTGCGCGGCGCCTCCCTCTTTTTCACCGATCCCGCTGTTCCCCCATCGCCCCCAACGGAGGATGTCCCCGTGGACCAGGGGTTCGCCTTCCGGCTCCTGGATCCCGGGAGCCCCGTCTCTGTGGCTCGCGTCACGCCTTTCTGGAGCGAGGTGTGGGACTGGGGAGGCGCCTCGTGGCTCCTGCAGGCCGGCCAGTACACGATGACCCCGGACCGGCGCCCGCTGATCGGGCCCACCGGCGTGGAGGGCCTGTACGTGAACACCGGGTACAGCGGCAAGGGCGTGATGGCTGGGCCCGCCGGGAGCCGCCACCTTGTGGATCTTCTGCTCGAAAGGATCGGAGCACACGAGAACCCCTTCCGCCTCGATCGTTCCTTCGGTGAGCGACCCCACGTGGATCCGCTTTGAGCGGGGGGCCGGGGATACGTGGGACGTGGTTCGTCCTGCCCACTCCCTTCGACGAGGACGGGCGCCTCGATCTCGACAGCCAGCGCCGGCTCGTCGACGCAGCCATTGGCTGGGGAGTCGACGGTCTCACTGCCATGGGGGTCACTAGCGAGGCCGGAACCCTGGCGCCGTCCGAACGGGTGGACGCCCTCGAAGCGATCTTCGAGGTTGCCGGCGTGCGGGCTCCCATCGTCGTCGGGTGCTCGGCGAGCGACCCAGATGAGGTCAGGCGGCTCGTCGAGAACGCGGCCGGCCTCGGCGCGCGCGCCGCAATGGTGGCCGCTGCTCCCGGAACGCCCGCCGGGGAGCTTCCCTCCTTCTTCGGCCGGATCGCCGAACCTGGGCATCTGCCGCTCGTCATCCAGGACGAGCCCGCCGCGACCGGAGTGACGGTCTCCGTCTCCACCCTGCTGGAGTGCCTCCAGGCATCCGGTTCGCGCACCGTCAAGCTGGAGGATCCACCCACAGCTCTCAAGATCGGCCGCCTCCTCGAAGCCGATCCGGGGCTCGAGGTCTTCGGTGGCCTCGGCGGCGTCGCCGCGCTCTACGAGCTGCGAGGAGGCGCGTGCGGAACGATGACCGGGTTCGCCTTCCCGGAGATTCTGCGCGTCGTTCGGCTCGCCACCGAGTCGGGCGACCGCGTACGAGCGGCGGCGGTGTTCGATCGATTCCTTCCGCTCATCCAGTTCGAGGCTCAGCCCGTGCTGGGACTGGGACTCCGAAAGGAGCTCCTTCGCAGGCGCGGGGCCATCGCCGCTGCATCGACGCGATCGACCCCGGCACCCGGCCGCTGGGTGATCGAGGAGCTGGGGGACCTCCTGCGCCGGCTGGACATCTCCCCCACGCTCGATCGGTTCGTTCCCGACGGGCGTCGAACCCCGGTCGGGGACGCCGACCAAGGCTGAGCGCCGTTCTAGCCGGACGGAGGGTCCTCCCAGATCCCGAATCGGTCCATGGAGGCGGGGTCCGCGGGATTCACATCGTGCATCAGGAGATCGATGGCCGCCCAGATCGTCTTCGCAAACGGATAGAAGGCGAGCGGAACTCCGACCGCGACCGCCAGGCCGGCCACCATGAGGGGAACGATCTCGAGATCGGGAAGCGTAGCCACCAGCCAGCCCACAAGCAGCGCGATGAAGAGCATTCCGGTCACCCCGTAGTTGAGAGCCAGAGACCCGAGGAAGGCCCCCTCCTCCCGCTCGAACCGCAGGCCACAGCGGGGGCACCGCTCAGCGAGCCGGAACCATCCGGAGAAGAGCCCTCCCCTCCCGCACCAGGGACAGCGCTTGACGAGGCCGCGGAGGAGCATTCGGAGGCGGGACGGCGCCGCCGGCCGGGTCACGACGTGGTAGGAACGGCCACTGTCTCGGCGGTGATGTGGTCGACCACCGCGGTGAGGCTCCCGGTCTCCTGATACACACGAAGCTGCCGGTCTGCGCTGGTCCCCTCCTCGAGGATGATGTTCACGTACTCCACTGCGCTTCGAGAGCCGAGCTCGTCCACCACGTCGTCCACGAACTCGCAGAGCTCCTGTGCGAGGTCGCGAGCGGGTACCTCCGTCTGCTTCCCGAAATCGATGAGCATGCCGTCCAGGCCGTGCCGCATGGCCCGCCACCGGTTCTCGGCGATAAGGCTCGGCAGGTACTTTCGGAAGCCGAGGTTATCCTGCCGGAGCTTCAGGAGCTTCGCGCAGATTGCCTGGATGAGCGCGGCGAGGCAGATCGTCTCGTCCACGCGCGTGGCCGCGTCACATATCCGGAACTCGAGCGTCGGGTAGAAGTAATGGGGCCGAAGGTCCCACCAGATCTTCTTGCCGTCGTCGATCGAGTTCGTCTTGACCAGCAGGGCCACGTAGTTCTCGAACTCATCGGAAGAGGAGAACTCGGGCGGTATGCCGGTGCGTGGAAAGCGCGACCAGATGACCTCTCGGTAGGACTTCAGGCCCGTGTTCCGCCCCTGCCAGAAGGGGCTCGAGGTCGACAGCATCAGTAGGTGCGGCAGGAAGTACCGGGCCTCGTTCAGCAGCTCGATCCGCAGGTCGGGATCGGGGACGCCGACGTGGACGTGCATGCCGAAGATCAGCAGCTCGCGAATTACGTCCTGCATCTCCTCCTCGAGGGTCCGATAGCGCTCGTGCTCGGTGACGAGCTGGTCCTTCCAGTCGGAGAAGGGATGAGTGCCGGCCGATCCGAGCCTGAGGTCGGCCTCGGCAAGCAACGACGCGAGCGTCCCGCGCAGCCGCAGGATCTCCGATCGGGCCTCCTCCACGTTCGCGCAGACCTTGGTCGCCACCTCCACGACCGACTGCATCATCTCCGGCTTCAGTTCACCCAGGGAGGTGTCCGCCGCGCGGGCGATGAGGGTGTCTATGTGCGCGCGGAGCTGTCCCTCGCGGTCGACGATCTGGAACTCCTCTTCGATACCGATGGTGAGCCATCCGTTCGTCATGCCGGTCCCTCCACCACGTAGGCGGGGACGATGCTCCCCGCTCCGGCCGTGACGTTCAGCAGCGCCGAGGACGACAGACGGGTGAGGCAGCCCGTCACCTTTCCGTCGAAGAGATACGGGTCCATGTCGATGGCGAGGTCCAGGAAGGCGACGCCCTCGAGCGCGACGGGAAACGACTCACGGGGCACCGGCACCGCCTCCTGCACGACGTAGGACTGCGTGAGGGCGACGAGCAGGGACTGCTCCCATTCCTCCGGCGAGACGGTCCAGCCGAGGACGACTCCCTTCCCACCGTACTCGTCGTTCGGTTTCAGGACGAGGGTCTCCCGGCGGTCTAGGATGAAGGCGCTGAGGTCCGCGACCGGCTTGCCCCCATGCGTCGTCCGTCCCTCGGCGACCCGGCGCGTCCACGGGATGTGCCTGGCGATGGCGCGCCGGTGCTCCGGGGAGTACAGGCTCGCGTACCTATCGTCGGATAGGAGGGCGAGACTCATCTTCTTGTGGAGCAGTTTCGCCCGGAACGTGTTCACCACGCAGGCCGCGCCGTCCAGATAGGCGTCCCGCAGGGCGCGGACCGCGTCTCCCCTCGCCAACAGCTCCGTCGTTAGGACGCGCCGGTACACGAGGTTCACCGGCGTGCCGTCCGCGACCAGCCGGCCTTCCCGATACTCCAGTTCGGCGGGGTCGCAGATGACCGCACGGATCCCCCGGCGCTCGAAGCTCTCGCGGAACATCTCGAACTCGGCAACGGTCGGCAGGCCTCGCCAGTCGACGATCGCAACGACCGGGGTGGTCTCCTTCCCCCACTGCCGGAAGGCGCGCAGCATGACCGCGAGCTGACGATCGCGCACCTTGAGCGCCCGAAGACGGTACCGCTTCCGGAAGGCGCGCATGACGGGGAGGTCCGCGAAGACCTCCGAGAGGTTGTCGGAGTACGCCATGCCGGCCGGGGACTCCGCGTTGTACTCCACGTACCGGAGCCGGTCGCTGTAGAAACCGTCCAGCCGCGCCGAAGGAGACGAGGAGCGAACGCCAGGCTCGGCGAGCGCGAGACGCTCCTCCTCCGGCTCCAGGTCGAGCTCCCTCCGCAGATCCGAGTCTCGAAGGAGGGCTCGCTCGAGGGTCCGGAGCGCTCCGTAGACCGCGTGCGACGCCTCGGCGGCGGCCCTGTATCTCGGACGTTCGAGCAACTGTGGCCGGAGCGCGATGCAGAGCGGATGGTCGCCGAAGACGAGGTTGCGTTCGCGCTGCCCCTCCCGCAGGGCCTCCGCGCTCTCCTCCGCCAGGCTACCGTCCTCCAAGAGCGCGTGGTAGGCGGCCACCGCTCGTCTCACGGCGTGACCTCAGCCTTGGCGTACCGCCACCAGCGCTGCTGGCCGCGCCAGGGGGGATCGGCCGACCCCAGGGCGTAGCTCAGGACGAGGTCGCTCATCCGATCCAGAACCCACCAGAAGTTCGCCTCCTTGATCGAGAAGTTGTCGAAGTCGGGGGCAGGGTTCAGGAAGTCGATGGCGTACAGCACGCCGTCTCGAACGGCGAACTCCACCGTGTCCATGTCGTAGCCGAGCGCCTGGGTGAGGAGCCTCGCGTCCTCCACGGCGCGGTCGTAGAGCCACCCTTCGACCGGATCCTCCGTCCGGTACCGGTCGATGAACGGAAGCCGGGGGTCGTATCGGATCGGAAGCACCTGCTCGCGCCCGATGCAGATGCAGCGGACGTAGTCCTGCCAGTCGATGAACTCCTGGAGGATCATCGTGTTCGTGCCCGAAGTGTCATAGGCGCGCCAGAGCTCCTCCATGGAGCCGACGACGTGCACGTCCTTCCATCCACCCCCTGTGTTCGGCTTCAGCACGGCCGGCAGTCCCGTGTACCCGACGATCGCCTCCCAGTCGAGGGGGTACCGAAGGTTCCGGAGCGACACGCCGGGATCTATGTCGGGGAGGTACTCCTTGTTCGGCAGGACCACCGTCCGCGGCACCGCGACGCCCAGCTTCCGGGCCAGGGTGCACTCGAAGAACTTCTCGTCGGCCTCCCACCAGAACGGATCGTTGATGACGGCCGTGCCCAGGAGCGTCGCGCTCTTGAGATGAGCGCGGTAGTACGGAACCTCGTGTGAGATCCGATCGACGATCACGTCGTAACGCGGTGCCTCGAACTCCGCCGTTCCCCCGAGGAGCGCCATCTCCGCGCGAACGCCGAGGTCCCTGCCCTTTGTGTTCACCACCTCCAGGAACGGCTCCGGGAAAGTGTTCTCTCGTCCCACGAGGAGCCCGACGAGCTTAGACATACCGACGGATCATCTCCTTCCAGTACGGCCAGTCGTGCGCCCAGCCGGGCCAGATGTCCAGCGTGACGCCGAGGCCCTTCTCGTTCAACAGGCCCGCGGCCCGAATCGACTCCGCGACGTTCGCGTCATCGGCTCCAGTGGCTATCACCTTCTTCTCCATCTCCCGCAGCGGCCGCAGGAACGCCTCCTCGGCGAGCCCCGGGATGAACGCCATCGGGTTCGTGAGGTAGGTGCCCTCATCCGAGTACCCGTCCAGCCATCGGGCCGTGTCGTATGTGCCGGACAGGCCGATGAACCCCGAGACACGGTCGGGGCGGCGGAGCGCGAGGAGGAATGCGTGAAGCGCCCCGAAGGAGGGGCCCACGGCAACGGGAGCACCCTGCATCCGCGGGACCACCTCATCCGCGAGGTATCGCTCGTATTGGAGGTGCCGTCGGATGCGCTCGGGTGGACTGCGATCGCTCGCGTACCACGACTCCCCGTCCACGGCGTCAACGCACCAAACCTGGACGGAGCCGCCCGCGATTCGGTCCTCGAGGGCCGAGACGAGGCCGAAGTCCTCCCACTGATAGAACCGGCCCATCGAGGTCGGGAAGGCGAGCAGGGGCCTCCCGGCGGTCCCGAATCGAAGGACCTCCATGTCCCTGCCGAGAGCCGGGCTCCACTCGCGGATGTATTCGCGCACGGTCTCCTTCACACGGGAACGTGCGCGAAGCGTATCGTACGAGCCTCGCCGGCAGCCTCTAGGCGAAGTGTGGCTTCAGCCTGGCGTAGGTGTCCGCCAGCAGTTCTGGCAGAACTCGGGTCCGGCCCACGATCGGCATGAAGTTCGTGTCCCCGCTCCAGCGCGGCACGACGTGCCAGTGGAGGTGTTGCGGAACGCCGGCTCCCGCCACCCTCCCCAGGTTCATGCCCAGGTTGAACCCGTCCGGCCGGCTCGCCTCCTTCAGCGCGCCGATGCTTCGCTGAAGAAGGCGCGAGACCTCCGCGAGCTCCTGGCCTTCCAGCGCTTCCAGCTCGGCGACGTGCCGGTTGGGTGCGACGAGCAGATGACCCGGGTTGTACGGGTAGCCGTTCAAAATGACGAACGCCAGCTCGGACCGCAACAGGGGCCGGGCGGGCTCCCCTTCGCTGTCGTCCTTCCCGCACAGGAAACACCCGTCCTCGCGCTCCGAGAGGATGTACTCCATCCGCCAGGGGGACCACAGATGGTCGGTCCGCACCGGGTCAGGTGGCAGCGGGGCGACTCCCGCCGGCGAGCGAGGCCAGATCGACGCCGTCGAGCGCTCGACTGGCCGCTTCCTCGACCGCGGCATCCACGAAAGGGGCGACGGGGACGCCTCGAACCTCGGAGGCCGAGCGGTCGCGAACGGAGAGCGTCCCGGCCTCGATCTCCCGGTCCCCCAGGACGATCGTGTAGGGGATCCGCATGAGCTGCGCTTCCCGGATCTTCTTCTGAACGGTCTCCCGGCTGGCGTCGACGCCGACCCGGAGTCCGCGTTCGCGCATCGAGACCGCCTGGGACTCGGCTGCCGAGGCGTGTCGGTCGGCGATCGGCACGAACCGGATCTGCTCGGGCGCGAGCCAGAGCGGGAAGGCTCCGGCGTGGTGCTCCGTCAGCACTCCCACGAAGCGCTCCAGCGTTCCGAGGATGGCCCGGTGGATCATCACGGGCCGGTGTCGGTGGTTGTCCTCGCCCGTGTATTCCATGTCGAATCGTTCGGGCAGGGCGAAGTCGCACTGGATCGTGGTGAGCTGCCAGAGCCGGCCGATCGCGTCGTGGAAGTGGAAGTCCACCTTGGGGCCGTAGAAGGCGCCCTCGCCCTCGGCGACGGTGTAGTCCAGACCGCTCTTGTCGAGCGCCGATCGCAGGGCCTCGGTCGCCCTCGCCCACATGGCCTCGTCACCGATGGCCAGGCCGGGCTTCGTCGAGAGGTTCACAACCGGATCGGTGAAGCCGAACGTCCGCTGGATCTCCAGGGTCAGGTCGAACACCGCCAGCAGCTCGTCGATCAGCTGATCCTCGGTGCAGATGATGTGGGCGTCCTCGGTCGTCATGCCGCGCGTCCGGAGCAGCCCGTGGAGAGTCCCCGCCCGCTCCTGCCGGTAGACCGTCCCCAGCTCTTGCAGACGCATGGGGAGCTCTCGGTACGAGCGCCCCCGGGACTTGTAGATCAGGACATGGAAGGGGCAGTTCATGGGCTTGACGAAATACCGCGCCGTCTCCCCGTCCATGGCGGGGTACATGAGCTCCGCGAACTTCGCCAGGTGCCCGGAGGTTTCCCACAGCACCGAGCGCGCGATGTGCGGTGAGAACACCGGGTCGTAACCACGGGTCACGTGGAGATCGCGAACGAAGTCCTCGAGTTGCTTGCGCAGGATGCCGCCCCTGGGGTGCCAGATCGCCAGCCCCATACCGAGCTCGTCCGGGAACGAGAACAGATCGAGCTGCCGGCCCAGCTTCCGGTGGTCGCGGCGCTCCGCTTCCTCCCTGCGGCGTAGATACGCCTCGAGCTCCTGCCCGCTGGGCCATACGGTGCCGTACACGCGCTGGAGCTGGGGACGCCGCTCATCGCCGCGCCAGTAGGCTCCCGCGACGCTCAGGAGCTTGAAGGCCCCGAGCCTCGCGGTAGTCGGGACATGGGGCCCCAGGCACAGGTCGGCCCACCCGTCGTTTCGATACAGGGAGAACCGGTCACCGAGCGCTCCTTCCTCCGCCTCGGCCGTCTCGATGATCTCTCGCTTGAACGGTTGATCGGCGAAGCGCTCCAGCGCCGCGTCGCGGTCGAGCTCCTCGCGGAGGAACGGCTGGTTCGCGGCCACGATCTCCCTCATGCGCGTCTCGATCCGCTCAAGGTCGTCCAGGTTCAGAGACTCCGGGAGCTCGAAGTCGTAGTAGAAGCCGTCGTTGATCGGTGGCCCGATCGCGTACTTCGTGCCCGGGTACAGGTCGCATACGGCCTGTGCCATCACGTGAGCGGTGGAGTGGCGGAGGACGTTCAGTCCCTCCTCTTCCGAAGAAAGGACGGGCTCGGCGTTCACGTCGCCTTCCACCGGCCAGGCTAGGTCGACCAGACGACCGTCCACGCGCGCGCACACCGCCTCGTCCGGCATCGCCTCGGCCAGGGGCAGCCCGCGATCGAGATCGTGAATGCTTCCGTCCGACAGAGTCACCCGTGGCATGGCCTCGATGATAGCCCGCTGTCCGGGCGTGGCCCTGTCGAGCCCACCGCGCGAATCGCCAGGGGCTGCGGTCGGCGCGGATGTCTAACGGCGAATAGCCGCGGAGCAATTCCGAGAGGGCCCGGACCAGCGAGCTCTTGCGTGGGCGCGGCAGGTTTTGAACCTGCGACCTCTGCCGTGTGAAGGCAGCGCTCTCCCACTGAGCTACGCGCCCCTAGAAGCCCACGATATCAGGGCCAAAGAGAAGCGGCGGCGCGTGCCCGCGTCGCGCCGCCGCTCTGGCCGGACCTTTCGGCCCGGACGTCGAGCATGGTATCCGATAATCAGTTTGCCGTCCGGCCTCCAACTCGCTCAACCATCACGGAATCCAGAAGATGACCGTGACAACGGCGGTGTCGCGACCCGTCCGGTGGATGATCACCGAGCGATCCGGCCGGGCGTTGGCGGCATTTCCCGCGTCCGTGTGCGAGTAGATCGTCTCGAGCTGCTCGAAGTCGTGTGCATTGGGATGCTCGTTGCTGGGCGGGCCGTCGGGGTCGTTCGTGTAGTCCATGCACGACCCCAGGTTCGCGTTGTTGAAGTTCTCGTCCTGGTGGTCGAGACCGAAGGTGTGGGCGACCTCCTGGCACATCACGAGGTTCCTCCATGCCGGAGTGTTGTATTGAGCCTGGTTGAAGTACGTGTCGTTCACCTTCGCGGTGCCCTGGGTGATGTGGCTTCCCGACAGCCAGATCTGCGCGAGGCCGAGCCAGCCGTTGTTTCCATACTTCGCATTGCAGACCTCGACCCGCCCCGCGGTGGGCCGGCAGCGGCGGCCCGTAGTGTTCCCGGGGACGATCACGGTGTCGAGGACCGACGACTGCGACCAATCGGACGACGTCGTGCCAAGGTAAGAATCCCACGCGGCGGTCACGTTGTCGCCGAGCTGGATGGTGAAGGGATTCGCGGGACGGGCCCAGTGATAGTTGGCCCACGAATGGTTCGCGCCCGCCGGCACCGCCGTCGCCACCAGGAAGGAAACGAGCAATGCACCCATCAAAAGCGTCCGTCTCATCCTTTCACCCCTCTCTGACCGGAGCCTCCGAAAGGCCCCGGAACGCCAGCGAACCAGGACAATGTCGGGCGGACAGTAGAACGCCGGAAGGCGTGAGTCAAGGCGACCGAGACCGGTCCTGAGGAGGGCTCCGAATGGGCGATTGGTTGAGTGACCTGGCTGATGTCCTCGAGCAGGCGGAGGTGAGCCGTGAGGAGGAGAGGGCCGTCTTGCGCTTTGCGCGAGACGTCGCGCATGGCATCGAGCGGAGGCTCGCTCCTCTTTCTGCGTACGCGGTGGGGGTCTATGTCGGCCGGCGAACGACCCAGGGGGCGGCCGCTGGCGAGGCACTTCACGAGGCGATCGCCGCTGCGGCGACCATCATTCCCGGAAGCGCCGGGGAGCAGGACCACTTCTGACCGGCCCGTGCGGCTCGGGGGACCCGCCATGGAGCTACAGGGTCTGCACGAAGAAGAACGAGATGGCGATGATCAGGTACGCCGCGATGAGCTGGGCGCCCTCCAACCAGTTGCTCTTCCCGTCGGAGGAGATGACCGCCACGATCAGCGTGGACAGCCCCACGGCCGCAACCTCGAACGTGGTGAATACGAAGTCCATGGGATGGCCGACCGCGAGGCTGACGAATACCAGCACGGGCGCGACGAAGAGTGCCACCTGCGTGGAGGAGCCGATCGCGATCTCCAGGGTGACGTCGACCTTGTTTCGCGCCGCGAACAGAATCGCCGAGCTGTGCTCGGCAGCGTTGCCGATGATCGGGACGAGGATCAACCCCACAAAGAACTTCGAGAGTCCAAGGTCGGCCAGGGCCGGTTCGAGCGCTCCCACCAGGAGCTCCGCTTCCAGGGCGACGAGGACGGTGGCCCCGATCAGGACCCCGAGCGCCCGCTTCCTCGACCACCTCGGCTGCTCGTCGTGGCTTGGCGTCCGGAACAGGTGCTCGTGCGTCACCATCACGAACACGAGCGCCAGCACGTAGAGCGCCATCAGGACGACCGCCACCGACGCGCTCACGACCTCGCGCTCGATGAAATCGTGCTGGCCGGTGGTGAGCACGAACAACGCCGGCATCAGCAACCCGATCACGGCAAGGATGAGCGACGAGGCGTGGACACCGGCGGCCTGCGCGTTGAACGACTGCTCCCGGTGCCGCAGGCCTCCGACCAGGAACGAGAGGCCCAAGACCAGAAGGAGATTCCCGAGGATCGAACCCGTTAGAGACGCCTTCACCACATCGATCTCGTCGTCGAGAACGAGGAAGATGGCGATGATGAGCTCCGTCACGTTGCCGAACGTCGCGTTCAGTAGCCCGCCCACGCGCGGCCCGGCATGCACGGCGAGCTCCTCCGTTCCCTCGCCGATCAGTCCGGCGAGCGGCAGGATCGCTCCCGCGGCCGTGAGGAAGGTCAGAAGCTCGTTGTGGAACAGGAAGTCGGCGGCCAGCGAGACCGGAACGAGTACGAGCAGCCAGCTCAGCCGGGGCTTCCACATAGCGCCATAGAGTAATGGCGGTCACCGCGGTTCTCGGGAACCGGATCCTCACGGCCCGGGAGGCAGGCCCTCCGGACGGTCCGCCCGCTGCATGTGAAACGTTGCTCTGGGGTCCCGCGTCGACGCCTTGCCGGCGGACACCACCGCGAACCTCAGCAGGATCCCACCCGCGGTGCCGAGAAGCCCCGACAGGAGGCGCAGGCGGCGGCCTCCGGCGGGAAGAATAGACACGCAGAGGCTCGTCGCCGTCATGGCTTTGGCCCACGTCCACAACGAACCGCTGAGCCCCTCGCGCAGCGGGCGGCCGACCCGCTCGACCCGTGAGGCTTGACTCTCGAACGCGGCCGCGGCGCCCAGCTCGGCGAGGTTGCCGAGAACGCCGAAGCGCCGGACGACGAGGTGCTCTTCCGGCGCGAGCGACATCAGCGCAAGCAAAGAGGCGGCGCTCGAGACGGCCGAGGCTACGAACAGCGGGGGAAGGGCCCGGCGACTTTCCTGCCACACGGGAACGGCCGTGTTTGAGAGCAGGACCCCCGTGTAGCCGACCAGGGGAAGTCCGGTGATGCCCGAGAGCAGGCCCGCGGCGTTTGCCATACGTCCGGCGGCGCCGCCGCGGCGCAGGGGCAACGCCGAGGCCGCCGCCATCGGGGTAGCGATCGCGAGCACCCAGGACCCGATGTTCAGTGCCGAGGTGGGGCGGAACACCCGGAGCATGTTGAGGAACCTCTCCGGCCTCCCGAGGTCGTGGATCAGCAGGCCGGTGCCGGCAGCGGTGCCGGCCGCCGCGATCCAGCGACACCAGCGGATCAGCCCCTCCAGACCCCGGGAGTCGATCGCCTGGGCGGCGGCACCGAGCGTCGCGGCCGCGCCGGCCGCTCCGCCGGCGTAGAAGTAGGCGGGCACGGCCCAGATCCAGACCGGCTCCTTCAGGACCGGCCGGTCGTAGTAGGTGGGATCGCCGGAGGCCCCCTCGCCCGCGGCGTCCGGTCCGTCGATCACCTGTGTCCCCGCCCGACGGACGCGACCGCGGCAATCGCGGCCAAGGCCATCGCCAGGGCGGCGGTCGCGGCCGAGCGCCACGCCTCCGGAGCCTTCTTCGACGGCGCGACCGGATCGGGAGGGAGGTTGTACACCTCGGGCTCGTCGACCAGCAGGAAGAAGGCGTTCAGCCCACCGGTGCCGGGCTGGCTCTCCTGGTCCGCGCCGTAGAGGTGGGCCTCGGTCACGCCTCGCTCTCGAAGGGTCTGGAGGCGGCCGTCGGCCAGTACCCGAAGCTCGTCTAGGTCGCCGAACTGGATCGAGTCGGTCGGGCAGGCCTTCGCGCATGCCGGAGTGAGGTCGTCCTTCAGCCGGTCGTAGCAGAGGGTGCATTTCCACGCCCGGCCGTCGTCCTCCCGGCGATCGATGACCCCGACCGGACACCCCACGATGCAGTAGCCGCAGCCGTTGCAGACGTCGGGCTGGACGTACAC
>JACDCJ010000098.1 GCA_013817655.1 Actinosomnolentus pattersoniae (SeqCode) | reverse complement strand
CGAACTGGCGGAGCTGGTCGGCGAACCCCCGCAGCCCGAGCATCGAGCCGTAGGCCGGCCAGCTCGCGGGATCCTCGCCCCGCATCAGCTCGCCGACCTTCGAGAACTGGTCCACCGCGGAGAGGACGGGAGGCGGCTCGCGGTATCCGAGCCTCGCGAACCGGGCGCTCACGACGTGGTAGGCGAGCCCGTGCACGGTCACCACCCTGAGCGCCGGCAGGGAACCGGAGACCCGCGCGAGCAGCGCCCTTCGGGCGAGCCCGCGGGCGCGTCTGGTGCGAACCACGAGAGCAATCCGTTCGGGATCGGCTCCCCCCTCGACCAGTCGCGCGAACCGCTCGGTCAGCACTGCCGTCTTGCCGGTCCCGGACGGTCCGGTGACGAGCATGGGACCGCGGTCGTGTCGGAGGACCGCTTCCTGTTCGGCGTCGGGGGAGAAGGTCATTGATCGAATGCTACGCCGCGCCGATGACAGGCCGGCCGGCTGGCGTTCTGCGCTCAGCGGGTTGTCGCGTCGCGCTCCACGACCGCCTGGAACGTCCGGTATGCCCCGGCTGGATCCCACCCGACGGAGCCGGTCTCGCCCGCCACGAAACGCACGCCCAGGCCCTCGACTTCGGACCGAGTCGTGGCCGCCGCCGTGAACCAGCGAAGGGACCCCGGCTGCAGGACGACGGGACCGGCCGTGCCCGCCGAGCGCAGCGCCGGGTCGTCCACGGCCACCGGCAGGGACCTGAAGACCCTCCGGATAGCGCTCGCCGTCTCCTCGTCCTTCGATTCGACGTCGACTCCCACGCGCGCCCAGGTCGCCCAGCCCACCGCCTGGGTGGATGCGCCGGCGCGATAGAACTCCGCCCGCATGCCCGGCTACCCCTCGGGCCCGATGCCCGGCGCGCCGACGGCCACCCAGGCGAAGGCCGCGATGAGTGTGTAGGCCGGCATGGCCGCGTCGTGGGCCGATAGGAGGCCGACCAACCGAAGGCGCTCCGACTCGCTGACGCCTCGGGCGCGCACCGCGGGCCACTGGAGCTCGACGGCGTGGGGAAGCGTCTCGATCCCCTTCGCCAGCCGGTTCCGGAGCCGAAGGACCTTGGGCCGCCACGACTCCGACTCGAGGACGGGGACCAGCTCCTGCCACAGGCGGGTCGCCGCGGCCGGCCATCGCGCGAAGAGCCGGAGCGCCGGGGGCGGGGCTGGAGCTCCGAGCCTGGTCACGGCATCCTCGAGGACAGTCCGCGCGCCGGCCGGGATCGGCTGGAACGACATCCAACGCTGCCACTCGGGGACCCCGCGGCGGGCGGTGGGCTCCTCGGAGCCGGTGCCCCTGAGGCGGTCGCGCCGAGCCAGCCGGTGAAGGAGATGGGCGACCATCTGCGACTTCGCCGAGGCCATGTGCGCGGCGCGGGCTGCGTCCAGCATCCTTCGCCGCTCCCCCTCCGGCAGCTCGATCTCCAGGCTCCGCAGGAGGTCCCCGGATGGGCGGGGCGAGACTGAGTCAGCCGCCTCCTGTCGAAGCGCCCGGGCGAGCGCGGCGAAGCTCCTGCCGACGTTCGGACGGATTGCCGACCATGCGGCCGTGAGGAACATGGGGGACGTCGACGCGGCCCTCACCGCTGGGTCGATCCAGCCGGTTCTAAGGGTTTCGCGAACGTCCTCGGTTAGCGGGCCAAGCGCCACGGCGGATGGCGGCGAGCGATCGACGCTCTCCGATGCGGCGCGTGCCGGCTGCGGGGCGAGGACACGGTATGTGCTCATACGGTCACATCGGTCTCCTCGGCCCGGTTTGCCGGCAGACGTCTCCCGAGAGGGAAAGACCCCAAGGTAGCAGGCGTGGGACACCCGAAGGGGCTACTCTGCTGACTCGTCCTCGCTATCAAGGTCTCGCAACTTGTCCAAGGCGACTCGATACTGCTCCTGAGCCTTGCCCAAGAAGGACTTCACCGCTTCCCGGTGGCCCTTCTCGGCGAGGAAATCTCCCAGGGCCCGCAGGGCGAGATCGTTGATGCTCGTTCCGGTCGCGAACGACAGTGTCCGCAGCGTGCGTCCGCCGGACCCTCACGAGGACCCGGTGTCGGACTCGGCGTTACACTGAAATCCCCCCCGAGGGAGGTGCTCCACGAGCCTTGCGGCCCGGGCCTCTCTCCCCCTCCAGCCCCTGACGCTGCCCCGCGTCCACCTTCGGGACGTTCCCGGTTCCGTGGCTCTGACCGTCGAGGCTGGCCGGCTCCTTTGTCGCGAAGGCGAACCGGTCGGCGCGGTTGTGCACCTAATCGAGTCGGGCGCCGTGTCGGTGTCGGTGACGGCGAGATCCGGCACGCGCGCCACTATCCAGGTGCTCGGGGCAGGGGATCTGCTCGGTGCGGAGGCGTTCGAAGACGAACCGGCCGGCCGCCCGGATGGGTCGGCCGAGGCGCGGGCGCTCGTGGACGCCCGGGTGCTATCCATTTCCACAGCGGATCTTCGGATGGCCATGGCCCGCTCTCAGGACGTGGCTGGCCACGTTCGGTCGGCGCTTGCGGCGCGCGTCCGATCGCTGCAACGGCACGTCGCTCGAATGCAGACGCTCCCGGTTCGCGAGCGCCTTCTATCGATGTTGATCGAGCTCGCCGAGGGGCACGGCCGGGAGGTGCCTGGCGGCGTTCTGGTTGACCTCCCCCTCAGCCAGGAGCTCCTCGCATCGCTCATCGGCGCCACCCGCGAAAGCGTCAACCGGGCGCTCTCCGACCTTCAGGGGCGGGGCCACGTCGGCCGACGAGCGGGAAGGTACGTCCTGCCGCTGCAACGAAGGGATCAGCCCTCGGTGGTGGCCCTCTGGTGAAGCAGAACGAACCGGGCCTCGGGCTCGGCGCCCTCGCGTGCGACCCGGCCGTCGTTGGCCAGCTTGAGGAGGTGGGCCAGGACCGTCCGGCCGGCCGCGGCATGGAGGTCCTTGGGGTAATCGCGGTAGATCCTCCGGACGAGCGCCTCCGTGCTCTGAGGGCCCTCCTCCAGCGCGGCCAGGACCTGGCGCTCGCGAAGCTCCCTGTGCGCGAGATACTCGAGAAGCTTGGCCCGGGCGTCCGGTACGACCGGGCCGTGACCGGGGTGGAGCGCCTCCGGCTCGAGGGCCAGCATTCGCCGCAACGACCGGACGTAGAGCTCCAGGTCCCCCTCCGGCGGATCGATCACGCTCGTGCCCCGCCCCAGCACGGCGTCCCCCGTGAAGAGCGCTCGCGACTCCGGCTCCAGGAAGGCCGCGTGGTCGTTCGTGTGCCCGGGCGTGTGGACGGCGATGAGGCGAACGCTTCCAGCGGTGACCGAGCTTCCGTCCTGGAGTCGCCTCTCACCGTTCCGCGGATCGAACGCGAGGACAAGCGCCCCGGACGCTTCCGAGAGCGCCCGCGCGGCGAAGTCGTGGTCCGCGTGATGATGCGTCAGTAGGATCGCCTCGATGCGACCCGCCCTTGCGTGGACGGCCTTGACGTGCGACTCGAGCGCGGGCCCGGGATCGATGACGAGCGCGGGATTCTCCCCCACGATCCAGGTGTTCGTTCCCTCGAGCGTGAACGGTCCGGGGTTCGGCGCCACGATGGGGACGACGCGGACGGGGTCCGGCATGCCCGAATGATCGCAGAGGCGGAGGGCTCGGCGGACACTGCGCTCGCGGACCGCTTGCGCAGGCGAATCGGCCGCGACGGACCGATCACGTTCGCCACGTTCATGGAGGCCGCCCTCTACGACCCCGAGGAGGGTTTCTACGTCGGCAACCCCGTGGGCGAGCGGGGGCACTTCGTCACGAGCCCGCACGTCTCTGACGCCTTCGGGGCGCTCCTCGCCCGGCAGGTCGAGGAGTTCTGGGAGCTCCTGGGTCGGCCCGACCCGTTCGACGTGGTCGAGGTGGGGGCGGGGGACGGGTCGCTGGCATCCACACTGTTGGGAGCGCTCTCCGACGACATGCGTCGCGCGACCCGCTACACGGCAGTCGAGCGTATGGCCCCCGGCCGGCATGCCCTCGCGACGCTCGGCCTACGGACGGCGACGGTCATCGAAGAGCTGCCTCCCGGTCTTACCGGCTGCGTCCTCGCCAACGAGCTGCTCGACAACCTGCCCTTCCACATGGTTCGCCGAACGGAACGAGGACCGGTCGAGCTGCTCGTGACGGCGAAAGGATCCTCGTTCGCGTTCGTGGCAGGACCGCTCTCCGATGAGCGGCTAGGCCCGGCCACACAGCGCCTCCCCGCCAACGCGGAGGGCGCCGTGAGCCTCGCTGCGCCTGACTTCCTCGAACGCGCGATCTCGCTGCTGCAGCGCGGCTACATCTGGCTCGCGGACTACTCGTCCCCCACACCCGGCTGGGCGGGGCCAGTCCACGGCTATCGCCGGCACCGGATCGAGGCGGACGTCCTCGCGCAGCCGGGGTCGCGGGACATCACTGCGGCGGTGGACTTCGACGCCCTACTGCGGGCCGCCGATCGCCCGGGAGTCACCGCGTGGGGACCGGTCCTCCAGCGGGAGGCGCTGCTCTCCCTGGGCTTGCGCGAATGGGACGAGGCGGCGCGCCAGAGACAGTTCGAGGCGACCGCGAACCGTCGAGGCGTCGATTCGATCCGGGCCTATTCGGAGCGCAGCCGGGCGGCGCAGCTCATCGACGTGAGCGGCCTCGGGGGGCTGCGGGTGATGTGTGTGGGCGTGGACGTGGGCGTGGGCGTGGACGCGGCCCCGACATCGGTCCGGCCGACTGTTCCGTCCCCACGCGTGCCGGGATCGACACCCGGCCGGCCGCGCGAAGGACCCGAAGCGCGTTGAGCGTGACCATTTCGTTCTGGCCCTGGCGGCCCCAGGCCACGACCTCCTGGAGCCGCCCGGTGCCGCGACGTTCCCACCAGCAACCTTCGACGCGCCAGGTGCCCTCCCGAAGCCGCTTGGACTCCACGATGTCGAGAGCGTCGGCGACCCGAGGATCGGAGAGCCCGACGACCTCGGCGAGCACACTGCAAGCCTGCAGGACGTCGTAGTGCCAGTACGGAGGGTAGCGAAGCCGCAGCCACTTCCGGTCCGCGACCCCGCCCGTACGCTCTGAGCGGAAGAGCCGGTGGCGAAGGAAGAACTCGGCCGCTCGGCGCGCGCAGGCCAGGGCGTCCGCGTCCCCGGAGGAACGCGCGTAGGCGGCGAGCCCCCAGGTGGTCCGAAGGGTCTCGTGGAACGAGGAATGACTCGCGTCCTCCAGGATGTCGCAGTTCCACCCCCCGTCGGGCCACTGCCACTCGACGAGGGACGAGGCGAGCTCCCGGACGCGGGGATCGCCGGACATCCCCAGGCTGGCGCATACCCCGAGCGCGTTCCCCTCGATCGAGGCGCAGCGGCGGGCGAGCCCCTTGATGACGGTTACCTTCGAGCGGTGATTGGGGTGTAGGAGCCACCTCAGCACCTGTTCCGCCGCGAGCAGGCAGGCGGGGTGCCCCGCAGGGACGCCGAGTTCGACGAGCGAGACCAGGCGCCAGTGGGCGCCGGTCCACTTGCGGTAGGGGTGGACGCCGAACCCGCCGTCGTCCCGCTGCCCGGCGAGGAGCGCGCGGACGCGAGGTCCTTCGAGGATCTTCTCCCGTTCGGCTCGGAGGGCCCGGCTCCGCGGGGACTCCGCGAGGAGGTCGCGGCGCGTCAGGTATCGGATCGACGGATCGGTCGATCCCAGCAACCAGCGGATCGCATCTTCATCGGGATCGTGGTCCCTCGCGGGTGGCTTTGCTTCGGAGGCGCGTTCGCGGACCGGCACACGCGCCTACCGATCGACGTCCCCCACCACGAAGAAGACGCTCCCGAGGATCGCAATGAGGTCGGGGACGAGCGTTCCGGGGAGCAGCGCCGGGATCATGGCGACGTTCGCGAACGACGCCGTCCGCATCTTCAGCCGGTAGGGCCATTCGCCGCCGTCGCCAACGACGTAGTAGCCCATCAGCCCCAGCGGGTTCTCCGTGCGAACGTAGATCTCTCCCTCGGGGATCTTCATCTTCTTCGGCAGCTTGGGCGAGATGTACTGGCCCGGCGGCAGCTTGTCCATGCACTGCTCGATGATCTTGCACGACTCCCACATGCGCTGGACCAGCACCCACAGCCGGTCGTAGCAGTCGCCGTTCAACCCGATGGGTATGTCGAACTCGACTTCCGCGTACTTCTCGTAGGGCTCGTCCTTCCTCGGGTCCATCGGGACGCCCGATGCCTGGAGCACCGGTCCCGAGCAGCCGTAGGCGTTCGCGACCTCGGGCGACAGGACGCCGATGCCCTTCGTCCTCGCGTGGATGATCTCGTTGCCCATGATGAGGGTCTCGAAGTCATGGAGCTTCTTGCGGACCCACGTCAGAACCTCTCCCGAACGCTTCAGGAAGCCGCGCGGCAGGTCGTCCTTGAGCCCCCCGACGCGCACGTACGAGTGGTGCATCCGCGCGCCGGTGGCGGCCTCCATCATGCCCTGGACCATCTCGCGCTCGCGGAACGCGTAGAACATCGGCGTCATCGCGCCGAGCTCGAGCGGAAAGGAACCAGTGAACATCAGGTGGTTCAGGATCCGGTTCCACTCGGCCATCATGGTGCGGATCCACTGCGCGCGTTCCGGAACCTCGATGCCCAGCATGCGCTCGACCGCGATGATCCATCCGAGCTCGTTGTTGAACGCCGACAGCCAGTCGTGCCGGTTCATGAGTACCAGGACTTGGCGGGGATCTCGATACTCCGAGAGCTTCTCGGCGCCCCGGTGCATGTAGCCGATGACCGGCTCGGCCGATCGGATCATCTCGCCGTCGAGCTCCAGGATGATGCGGAGCACGCCGTGCGTGGACGGGTGCTGCGGCCCGATGTTGAGGGTCATCTCCTCGGTGCGGATCGGGCTCTCGACGACCAGGTCGATGCCCCCACCCCTCAGCATCCACGCGTCGCTGGCAGAGGTAATGGCGGCACGCTCCTGCGCGGCCAGCAGCGCGCGTTCCTGCTGCGTGTCCATCGACGGTGAGCCTAACAGAGGACCCTCGCTGGGCTTCTGTCAGCCGGTCGCGAGAACGCCTACCCTCAGGTCGATTCGCGGTTCTCCATGACGCGCTGGGGCGTGCCTCGCGCAGCGTCCTCGTTCATCGAGCGAGTCTCCTCGGACTCCGACACGGCGCGAAGCGTCTCTCCCACCTCGCGGGTGCTCGCGTCCGCCCACGAAAGGTCCCCGAGCGAGAGGATGCCGACGAGCTGATCGCCCTTCATGACCGGAAGCCGGCGAATCTTGTGCTGCTCCATGAGGTTTCGCGCGTCGGAGAGCTTCGTGTCGGGGGTGACCGTGACCGGCGAGGTCGTGGCGATGTCGCCGATCTTCACCTCCATCGGATCCTTCCGGTCGGCGAGCACCCGAAGGACCAGGTCGCGGTCGG